>CAMBXE010000018.1 GCA_945871805.1 Rhizobium sp. Q54
TCCGTTCGCCTCGACCGGCTTAGCTGTTAAAACTAATGTTGCTTACATCGTCTCTGCGATCAATGACGGCAGTGCCTCAAATATCTATCTAAATGGAGGATCATCATCAGGTTCTCAATCTGGCAACACTACTGCTGCTCCCGCGCAGGGTAGCGTTAATCCTTTTAACATAGGGCATTATAACAGACAGGAATTCTTCAACGGATACTTTGCAGAATTAATTATTTACGATCGTGCGCTCACCACAAAAGAAAGACAGTCAGTAGAAAAATATTTAAGCCAAAAATGGAAAATCAAAGTTAGTTAATCCCTATGTTTTCAGCACAAAATCTCTCTTTAAGCATCGATAAAAAAGGCGTTGCTAGCCTCGTTTTCGACCTTCCGAACGAAAAAGTTAACAAACTCTCTGCGCCAGTAATGGCTGAGCTTGAGCAGGTTTTAAATGTGCTGAATGGGAATAAGGCGACGAGGGTGCTGGTGATTACTTCGGCGAAAAAAGATATTTTTATTGCTGGTGCCGACATCAATGAAATCAAAGATTTACGCGATCCGAAAGATGCGTTTGCAAAAGTTGCGCGCGGTCAAGAAATCATGAATAAAATCGCGGCGCTGAAAATTCCAACCATCGCAGTGATAAATGGCGCCTGCCTTGGCGGCGGTTTAGAACTTGCTTTGGCTTGCAAATATCGGGTGGCGATTGCCAATCCAAAAACACAACTTGGCTTGCCCGAGGTTAATCTTGGGATCATTCCTGGTTTCGGTGGAACGCAGCGTTTGCCGAAATTAGTTGGCTTGCCTGAAGCGTTAAAAATCATTCTTCCTGCTAAAGCAGTTGATGCGCGCAAAGCCTTAAAAATAGGCCTTGTAGATGAGTTGATTCGTGAAGAATTTTTGACTGAAAAACTCAGCCAATTCGCTAACGAAATTCTAAAAAATCCGCAGACGAATCGTTACTTAAGCCTCAGAAATGATGCGCGCAAAAAACGCTTCATTTTCGAAACACTTTTATTTGGAAAATTCTTAATTTTTTATTTCGCGCAAAAAGATTTGTGGGAAAAAACTAAAGGTCGTTACCCAGCGTCATTCGTGGCTTTAGAGGTAATCAAAAGAACTTACGGTCGCACTTACGGAGTGCGCGGATTTAAAACTGAGCTTGAAGCATTCTGCGAACTTTGTGTCGGCGATATTTCGAAAAATTTAATCGAAATCTTCTTCACTAACGAAGCACTTAAAAAAGATTCTGGAGTTGAGAGTGATGTCGTCGGAGTAGATGTAGAAAGCGTTGCCGTGCTCGGCGCTGGTGTAATGGGCGGCGGAATTGCTTGGCTCTTCGCTAACAATGGCATCAATGTTCGCGTTAAAGATATTACGCAGAAAGCCATCGCTCTAGGCTACAATCAGATCATCAAAATTTTTGATCAGCTCAAAAAAATCAGAAAATTAACGCAGGAGCAGATTAATTTTAAAATCGGCAATGTGACCACTGGCCTTGACTACATTGGCTTTGCGCATGCTGATTTAGTAATCGAAGCCGTAGTCGAAAATATGGCGGTGAAGAAAACTATTTTAGCTGAGGCGGAAACTAAGGTCGAAAAAAATACCGTGATCGCTTCGAACACTTCTTCGCTTTCGATTTCTGAAATGGCGAGCGCCCTGCAAAATCCTGAGCGCTTCGTGGGGATGCATTTTTTTAATCCAGTAAATCGCATGCCACTTGTCGAAGTGATTCGTGGCGAAAAAACTTCTGATGCTGCGGTGGCGACAATCGTAAAATTGTCCAAGAAGCTAGGAAAGACGCCGATCGTGGTTAAAGATGTGGCAGGATTCTTGGTGAATCGCATCCTTCTTCCTTACATGAATGAGGCGGCATATTTGCTGCAAGAAGGCGCTGAAATTAAGCGCGTTGATTCCGCAATCGAAAAATTTGGCATGCCGATGGGGCCATTTATTCTTGCTGATGTAGTTGGAATTGATGTCGGCGTGAAAGTCGCTCACTCCTTACATGAAGCCTACGGAGAGCGGATGCGTGTCGCTGATATTCTCGAAGAAATTTACCAAAATCACAAAGGTCTTTTGGGTAAAAAAGTCGGTAAAGGTTTTTACATTCATGCGGCGCAAACTCAGGTGAATGGCGAGATTGGCGCGATTTTGTCGAATGTGAGAAGTGCTAAAAATATCCACGCAATCTACATTCCTGACGAAGAAATTATCGATCGCTGCATCTTGATGATGGCTAACGAAGCGGCGAAATGCCTCGAAGAAAATGTGGTCAAAAATGCTTCCTACCTCGACATGGCAATGATCATGGGTTGTGGCTTTCCAGCCTTTCGTGGTGGGGTTCTGAAGTATGTTGATTCTTGTGGAATCGACAATGTTGTGAAAAAGTTGCAAGACCTAAACAAGAAGCACGGAAAGCGTTTTGAAGTGAGCAAATTGCTGATCGAGATGGCACAAAAAAAACAAAAATTTTACGCCTAAATGACGGTAGTAAGTAGTGTTTATCTCCTGATTTTTTTACCGCTCATTGCTGCGATTTTTTGTCAGACTATTCCTCTAAAAAAAAATTATTTTTGGTTCACTTTTTTTTGCTGCATCGCATCTTTTTTGTTAGTCATAAGTTTTTATCCGCAGGTTTTAGCGTATAAAAAAATTAGTAATGATTTCCAACTTTCTCTTTTGTCCCTTGGTCTTGAGTTCAGTCTGGACGTGCTTGGATACTTCTTTTTACTGCTGTTGGTTTTTACCAAAATCGTCATTTTATTTTTCTACCGCCCTGATGTTGAAAAATTTTTAACCGAAAAAAATGCCAAGATTTTTTACTCAGTTTTTTTGCTGAATCTCTTTGCGCTGATTAATATTTTACTCACCAATAATCTCTTCAATCTCTTCGTTTTTTTAGAGATTTACGCCTTCACATTTTTTGCAATTTCTACCTTGTCGCGCGACGGCGAATTGTTGAAAATTTCTTTCCGTGATTTCTGTTTGAATGCCACCGCTTCTTTGCTGATTTTATTTTGTTTCTTGATAGCACATCTTCTTTTCAAGAAAATAAATTTTGATCAAATTGCCGCTGATGTTAACATGTTCGCAAGAGCTGATTCTTTGATTTCACTGACGATTTTATTATTTCTAGCTACTGCCTTTTTAATTAAATTTTTTCCCTTCTGGCTCTCTTTTGCGAAGATCAAAAATAACAATCTCGTCAGCAACTTTTTGATCGCTGAATCAATGTTCATCAAAAGTTCAGTGGGAATTTTTTTAACATTAAAATTCGTCTATTTTTTCTTCGGAAAAACTTTTCTTTTCACCACTCTTGGCCTTGATTTTCCGCTAGTTATTTTTGCGATTTTGCTAATTATTTTTAGTGCGATTGGCGTTTATCAGCAGAAGCATTTGCAGTCGATTTGCATCTATCTCTGCCTAATTAATATTGGTTTTATTCTTGCTGCAATAGGTCTGCACAGCTTTGATTCTCTTAGGTCGGTGTTCTTCTACATGTTGAATTTTAATCTGGTGAATCTGTTCGTTTTCATCTTCGCTACTTTTCTAAAGCGCCGTTTTGGCAGCGCATCACTCATCAAAATCTCTTTGATTAAACAGGATCATTTGCTTTTGGTTCTGCCGCTTAAATTACTAATTTTTCTAGCTGCCGCCTTTCCTCTTACTCCACTATTTTTTGCCAATTGGAACATGGCTTACGCCAGCTTAAATCCTGGTTTCGAGTCATTTTTATTAATTGCTTTGATTGTCGCAAATTTTGCTTACGTAGATTTGGCTACGCGTTTCATCGACGCGATTTTTGCCAAAGGATCCGCAGCTCCAACGAAAATTAAATTAGAAACCTATCGCTCTTACCTCATCTCTCTCTGGCTGTTAATTTTGGCGATTTGCTTCGTAGTATTTTTTGCCGCATTTGCCGACCGACTTTCCGCAAATTTCGCCTCTTATTTACTTTCAATATGATGAAATTCTTACCACTGATTCTTGTGGCGATACCATTGATGAGCTGCCTATTCTCTAGTCTAAAGACTCAGAATTTTTTCTTGAAATCGCTTGACTCATTCCTGCCGATTTTATTTTTTGCCAACCTGATTGGACTTTACCGGCAAGTAGAAAATCACCAAGCATCCGCTGCGCTTCACTTAGACAAAACCACCTTTGTTTTTTTATTTTTGCTCAACTTTTTGTGGCTGGTTTTTGCTTTTTATTCGCAGCGATTTTGGCAATTAAGTTCCGAAAAAAGATCGCAAGAACTGCGAATATTTTTCGCCTTCATTGTCACCGTTTTGACCGTAATCCTTCTTAGTAAAAACTTGATCCTCATCTTGTTTTTCTACAGCTGTCTAATTCTAGCGGCTCAGCTTTTTGCCGTAAGATTCTTGCGTCACACCGAAATTGCTTTTTTGCGCCTTTTTACTTTTCTCCTTTATTTCGAATCATTTTTTTTCTTTCTCGCCCTGGTTGCGACCAGTAAGTTTGTGGGAACAGAAAACGCTGAAAACCTCGCTCGCGAAGAAGGAATTCTTCTTCTTACCCTCTATTTCTTTGGCCTCTTTTTCTCGGTGCTGATGCCTTATTTTGTATTTTTTCGTCAGCCAAATATCGAGCCGATCATCACTTACATTTTCTTCTTTTTGGCCTACAGCGTAAGCAGCATCTGCATTTTTGTTAAGTTGCTCACTTTGGTTTTTGGCTTTGATCTTTTTGCCAAAATTCTTACTCAAACTGGCTTCACTTTTGTGGAGATGGTGTTCCTTTTTAACATCCTTATCGCTTCAATATTTACGCTGTTTAGCCGAGGAATTAAGCTCTCATTTTTCTACTTATTTTTTCAGCAATTCTTCTTCGTTATTTTTTCAGTTATTTTTTTTGCCACCTTCAAAGGAGGAGTGATTTATTTGGGATTAATTTCTTTTTCTCTGTCGCTCACTTTAATTTTTTTCTGCGTTTCTAATCTCACTTTATACCTCTCAAAATCAGGCAGTAAAAACCTAGTTGGGCTTTTTTATCAACTGCCCGTTAACACAACTTTACTAATCTTTGCCATCGTAAGCATGGCCGGATTACTCCCAACCATTGGCGCAATCGAGAAGTTCCATCTGGTCAAAATTATTTGGCAGGAACACCTGTGGATTTCAGCGACGATCGTCGTAATCAATTCAGCAACACTAATGATTTTCGCCGGCAAAATGCTTTACTATTTCTTGTCGCACTCAGATGAAAATATGAGCGAAGAAAATTCTGCACGCGCACGAGATATCGACTTCGATTCCAGTCTCATTCTTACCGCATTATTAACGGCGCTGATGATGATCTTTGGGCTGTTTGTAACTAAATTTATCTAGATTCAGCAAAGTGAAGATCGGCAAAATCTACGGCTTCTAAGCTAGCCTAAGCTGCTGAAATTGAAATAATTCTACAGCCCGTGCTTCTTCACCAAAATCTCAGCAATCTGAACAGCATTTAGTGCCGCGCCTTTTCTGAGATTATCAGAAACAACCCACAGCGACAAACCATTTGCCACCGACTCATCTTTTCTGATCCGCGAAACAAAAATTGCATCCTTGGTCGAAGCTTCGATCGGAGTGATGAAGATCATTTCTTGCGGACGATCAATCACGATCACGCCTTCAGCCTTTTCTAAAGCGGCTCTCGCCCGGGCAACAGTGATCGGCTTTTCGAACTCGATATTTACCGCCTCCGAGTGGCAATTGAAAACTGGCACGCGCACACAAGTCGCTTCAACTTTAATGTTTGGATCAAGAATTTTTTGGGTCTCAACTTTCATCTTCCACTCTTCTTTGGTTACGCCATCTGGCATGAATGAGTCAATTTGCGGAATGACGTTGAAGGCAATTCTTTTGCTGAATTTTTTTGGCTCAGAAAAGCTGTTTGAGTAAATCTTTTTTGTTGAATCGTAAAGCTCATCCATTGCCTCTTTACCAGCGCCAGAAACCGCCTGGTAAGTTGCGACAACTATTCTTTTAATCTTGGCGATGTCGTGCAAAGGCTTCAAAGCGACAAGCATTTGAATGGTCGAGCAATTAGGATTGGCAATGATCCCGCGTTTTTTGTAACCAGCGATTGCCTTGGGATTTACCTCGGGAATTACCAGAGGAACATCCTCGTCCATCCTAAAATGCGAAGTGTTGTCGATGACGACGCAACCTTGCGCAGCAGCTCTTGGCGCATGAACCGCAGAAATTGCTCCACCTGGCGAAAACAGTGCGATTGCCGTTCCGGTGAAGTCATACTCGTCCAAAACCTGAACGGTTAATTCTTTGTTGCCGTAAGAAATTTTTTGCCCACGAGAATTATGTGAAGCCAGGGCGACAACTTCGTCAGCAGGAAATTTTCTCTCCAACAAAATATTCAAAATTTCGCGACCAACATTTCCTGTCGCGCCAACAACGGCGATTTTACGAGACATAATTTTTACGTTTATTTTTTACTCTTTTTTGTCACCCCGGCGAATGCTGGGGTCCATCTCGTCACAAGTGCTTGCGGTGCCATGGACCCCGGCATTCGTCGGGGTGACAATCAGAAGGGTGATTAGAATTTTAGAATTGACGTAACATCAAGCATGCGCTTCGAAAAACCCCATTCATTGTCGTACCAGGAAGCGACTTTAACCATGTTGCCGCCGATGACTTTGGTTTGGGTGGTGTCGAAGCAAGAGCTGTAGCTGCTGTGATTAAAATCAATCGAGACCAAGGGCTCTTCGACGATTTGCAGAATTTCTTTCATTGCGCCCAACGCAGCTTTTCTCATCGCATCGTTGATTTCTTCTTTAGTCGTGTCTTTTTTGGCGATAAAATTGAGATCAACCATGGAAACATTGGCCGTTGGTACGCGCACCGCGCCGCCATCTAGCTTACCTTTCAATTCTGGCAAAACTAATCCAAGTGCCTTCGCAGCGCCAGTTGAAGTTGGGATCATCGACATCGCGCATGCTCTGGCGCGACGAAGATCTTTGTGCGAATTGTCGACGACATTTTGATCGTTAGTGTAAGCATGAATTGTCGTCATGAAACCCTTCTCTATCCCCACCGCGTCATTCAAAGCTTTGGCGATCGGAGCTAAACAATTCGTGGTGCAAGAGCCAACAGAAATAATTTTGTCTTCCACTTGCAGCATCTCATTATTTACGCCGAAAACGATTGTTCTGACCGAATCTTCTTTCGCTGGCGCCGACAAAATTACCTTCAAAGCTCCGGAAAGAATATGTTGCGCGGCATCGTCATATTTCGTGAAAGCGCCAGTGCATTCGAGTACAACATCGATCTTCAAATCACCCCAAGGCAATTTTTTTGGATCACGTTCGGCAAAAAGCTTTACCTGCTTTCCATCGATGATTAGCGAACTTTCGCCAGCTTCTACCGACTTAGAAAAACGCCCGTGAATCGAATCGTATTTTAACAAGTGAACGTGAGTTTCGATTGGGGCAGGGCCATTCACTGCAACCAACTCGATGTTTGAATATTTCTCATCTTCAAAAATTGCGCGAGTTACGCAGCGGCCGATTCTGCCGAGGCCATTAATGGCAATTCGAATAGTCATTATTTTTTAGTTTTTGGAGGTTGATTGCGACTGTTTAAATAGCCGAGAGCGCTTCTGAAATCGCGAAGACTCAGCTTTACGGTGATTTCTTTTTCAGAGTCGCGCACACTAAAACGCAGGAACAAAAGTTCACCGCTTTTCATTTGCGTGAACAAAGAATTTTTTTGCACATCATCAAGCGGAACAAGGCCGAAATCGCGATCGCTAATATTTTTTGAAAGCACTAAATCATTCTGATCGATGCGTAATTTTACGAAGCTGCCGAGTTGAACTTGCGGAATAATTGTAAAAAATTGATTCGTAGATTTTGCGATTGGCTGAATGGTAATTGCCGAAGCATTGTCGTAAAATTTTGCCGCAATTTTGCAGTGAGACATTCCCATCATTTCGTCAGTTTCGCAAAAAACCTTCCAGTCGCCGAAGATTTTCTCTTCGTTACGTAAGTCGATTACTTCTGCCCAAGAAGGTTTTAGATTGGCGTTAAAACAAAGCGTCGCTAAAAAAAATGTAAATAAAATTTTTTTCATAAATATGATTCTCTACGGATTGTTAATTTTCCTGTGTTTAGCCGGGGTTTTAAACCTTTTTATTTTCCAAAATTACATCAAAAGAATCTTCTCTCTCGCCGTTGCTTACAGCAGTTTTGTGATGTTGATGCTTTTGTTGTTTTTGAAAAATGAAAACCTGAACGAGATGCTGATGTTAATGGTCAGCATCCTAATGATTTTCTCCGTTAATCTTCTAATTGGGATTGGAATCGTAAAAAATATCAGCGAATCCAAAAAGAATTAATTCCTTTTTTTCAGCTCTTCCATCAGCTTCTTTCTAAGTTCGATGGTGTGAGTTTCGATTTTATCGAGAAGGTCAAGTATGTTCTGAGCTTCTACCGAAATTTGGTCGAGTTCTTTTTCTTTGAGGATTGATTGAGTTTTCATTAAAAAATTTATTTAAGTTAGAAAACGCAACATCCGGCAATGCTAAATATTTTCAATTTATTTTTATTTCTTCTTCTGCTTTGGGCGATGTTCATGCTTGCTGCTGGACATCTTTCTTTGCTTTATCTTGCGCTTGGAGTGATCGCTTCGGGGATTGTCTCGCTTGTGTCGGCACGGTTAAAGCTGGTCGAAAAAAATAGCGAATTGCTTTACTTAAGTCTGGGTTTTTACCAGCATTTTTCTACGATTTTTGTTAAGAATTTTTTGAGTTCGTTGCTTCTGATCATCAATTTGGCCTTCAGAAAAAAAGATCTTCGCCCAACTCTTCATCGAATCAAACTCCGAGCAAATTTACGCTTTAATCCCGCCCTTTTAATGGCTAGTTTTAACATGAGCGCGGGGCTTTTCTGCGTTGATGTGAAAAAAAATGAAATGCTGATTCATGCCATCGATTCTTCTTACTTCAAAAAATTCGATCTTCAAAAAATCTGCCTAAATCTGCGCGACATCAATGACGACAATCTCATTTAAAATAATCGAGCTCAAAGCCGAAATAGCCAGGCACGACCAGGCTTACCACACTTTGGATGCTCCTGTAATTTCCGACGCGAAATACGATGAATTGCGACGCGAGCTCGAAAAATATCGTCAAGAATTTCCAGAATTTTTTGTTGAAGAAAATGAACAAGTCGGCGCGAAAACTTTAGAAATTTTCTCAAAAATAAAACACAGCAAGCCAATGCTTTCACTGGCTAACGGGTTTTCGCGCGAGGACATCGAGGATTTTATTTCTCGAGTGAATCGTTTTTTGGGCTTCGATCACCAAGATTTATTTACGACAAATCCTAATTTTTTTTGCGAAACAAAAATCGACGGACTCTCTTTTTCTGCGCGTTTTGAAAATGGAAAATTAGTACACGCAGCCACCCGGGGCGATGGTTTTTTAGGTGAAGATGTAACTGAAAATCTAAAAACAATTTTTGGATTTCCGCAAGAATTGCGCGGAGAAAATTTACCAAAAATTTTTGAAATCCGCGGCGAAATTTACATGAGCAAAGAAGATTTTGCAGCGCTCAATTCTCGCCAAGAAGAGCGGGGCGGAAAGATTTTTGCTAACCCGCGCAACGCTGCTGCTGGATCGCTTCGCCAGCTTGATTCAAGCGTTACCGCATCGCGCAAATTGAGTTATTTTGTCTACTCGCTCGGCGAAGTTTCGCCTGATTTTATTTGCAATTCGCAGGCTGAATTACACCAAAAATTGCAGGCATTCGGATTTCAAACCGAGCCACATTCCAAAATCTGCCGCAGCCTCGAAGAAATCCTCGAACTCTACCAAAAAATCGCCGATTGCCGCTACGAACTTCCTTACGACATCGACGGCATGGTCTACAAAGTGAACGACTTCTCGCTCCAGGAAAGGCTTGGCTTCGTCGCCCGCTCACCACGCTTCGCCATCGCCCACAAATTTCCCGCAGAAAAGGCAAAAACCGAAATTGAAAATATTTTAATTCAAATCGGCAGAACCGGCGCACTCACGCCAGTCGCGGTTTTGAAGCCGGTGAACATCGGTGGCGTCGTCGTCTCGCGCGCGACTTTGCACAACCAAGACGAGATCGCGCGCAAGGATGTTCGTGTTGGTGATGTCGTCGTAATTCAAAGGGCGGGAGACGTTATTCCGCAAGTGCTGGAGGTTGATTTTAGCAAAAGAAAATTAGGTGCAGAAATTTTTTCTTTCCCAAAAAATTGTCCAATTTGCGACGCGGAAATTGTGAAGAATGATGAAGATGTGGTTCTGCGCTGTGCCGGCGGATTGTCTTGCGAAGCACAGCTCAAAGAGACGCTAAAACATTTTGTTTCGAAAGATGCTTTTGACATCGTCGGTCTAGGCAAGAAGCAGATCGAGAACTTTTTCTTCGAAGGAAGAATCAAAAATTTTGCCGAGATTTTTACTCTCGAAGAGCGCGAAAAAATTTCTGAAAATCCGCTGCGTGGAAAATTAGGTTGGGGCGAAAAATCAATCGAAAATCTTTTCTTGGCGATTAATCAAAAACGTAAAATTCCGCTCGAAAAATTAATTTACGCCATCGGCATTCGCCATGTCGGCGAGACTACGGCGAAGTTGCTCGCGCAGCATTTTGGATCTTACGAAAACTTCAGAAGTTTTGTGCTAAATCGTGACGAACAAGAGTACCAAAATTTTGTCGCGCTCGACGGAATTGGCGAAAAAATGGCGCAAGCAATTCTCGATTATTTTCGCGACGAGCGTAATTTAAAAATGCTCCTCGACCTAGAAAAACAGTTGCAAGTTGAGGATGCGAAACAAATTAATTCTAACTCAAAATTCGCCGGAAAATCAGTAATTTTTACTGGTACTCTAGAAAAAATGACGCGCGCCGAAGCGAAGAAAAAAGCGGAAGATTTGGGAATGAAAGTTGTTGGATCAGTTTCAAGTAAAACCGATTTTGTCGTTGCTGGAGCCGAGGCCGGATCAAAATTAAAAAAAGCCGCGGAGTTAAATTTGAAAATTTTGAACGAAGAGGAGTGGCTGAAACTTTTGTTGCTTTAAGTCTTCCAATATCAATCCCGCCCAGTTGAGTATGCGGGAAGGTTACCTTACAAATATAAAATTCATTTCATCTGACATCTCTTTCGCAAATCGGTAGTTTTCGCTTTGGAAATTTTTTAAATCTTTCGGGTCCGTGATTTTATTTTTTACGATGAAGTTAGTCATTAGTCCGCGCGCTTTTTTGGCGTGAATTCCGATGATTTTGTAAGTGCCGTTTTTATTTTCTTTGAAGGCAATGTTGATGATTTTGGCGGAGATTTTTTTTGGGTTTACGGCCGAAAAATATTCTTCTGAGGCTAAGTTGATGATGTGTTTGGCGCCTTCAGAGTCTAGCTGTTGAGAGATTTTGTCGCTCCAGAATTTGTAAAGATCTAATTTTGTGCCCATTTCTAAACGGTAGGGTTGAATCAAATCTAGCGGACGCAGAATTCCGTAAAATCCGGAGAGAATTCGTAAAGATTTCTGCGCGAAATCGAAATCTGCGGCGCTGAATTTTTCTGCTTCGATTGGTTTGTAGACATCGCCATCAAAAGCTAGAATGGCTTGCTTGGAATTTTCAAATTCTAACCCCTTGGTGAATTTGTCGGAGAAATTTTGAAACCTTTGGTGATTCAACTCAGCAAGATTTTTGCTGATTCCCATCAATTTTTCTAAATCTGGAACGGAGAATTTTTTAAGTTTGGCAGCGAGGATTTTTGTTTCTGCGGCGAAGTGAGGAAGGGTGAAACCTGCGTGGTGAGAAGATTCGTAATTCAGAGATTTAGCCGGCGAGAGTAGCGTAAGCATTAAGAGGCGCTCTCGGCGGAAACTCTTTTTAAATTTTCTTCAATTTCTTTTTTACTTACTTTTTGCTCAACAAAAATTCTGCAAGCGACGTAAGAAATGGCGATGACAAGAACGTTGTCGATCGGAAAAGAAACCATTTTGTTGTGGTGCAAATATTTTACAAAAAGCACGGCTAGCAAATATCCAATTACGAAGAAATTAGATTTGAGTGCGACGAATAAATTCACCGATTTATTTTCGACGAACAAATTGTAACCGACGATTAAAGTCGCGGTTAGAGCGGTTAGGTAAACTAAATTGTTAATGCCCGACCAGTAGATCAGCAAGCTGCAGCAAGCGAATCCGGTATAACCAACTAACTTGTAAGTGGCGACTTTGAAAGGACGGTCAAGATCGGGAAGCTCTTGGCGTAAAACGATCAAAGCAACGGGGCCAGCCAAGTAAGAAAAGACTACAACTGAAGACAAGAAATCTACTAGCTGCGACCAAGTTGGAAATGGCAGGAGGAAGCAGGCGCCAACTACGGCATTAAGCCACAGGCAGTAAGTAGGAGAAGAGAATTTATTTAGTCTGTTCAGAAAACTTTGGGAGAAAAAATCTTTCGACAATCCGAGTAAAATTCTTGAAGTAGCGGCGGTGTAAACATTCGCGGTGCCAAGTGGGGCAAGCACTGCATCGATAAAAAGCACGTTAACTAAGATGTGAATTCCAAACAAAGTGGCGATTCCAAGCAGTGGTGCGGCAGAGCCGAGAGCTAATTGTTTCTCGCCCAAGCAGGTGATGTAAATTACTGAAAGTGAGGCGTATAAAATAAATCCGATCACGATTGGAGCGAATAGTGAGTAGGGCAGGGCTTTTTTCGGATTTTCGGCGCTGTTCGCTAGAATTAAACCATTTTGAAAACCGGTGAAAGCGAAAGCCAGTCCACTTCCGGTGATTGCAAGAAGAACAGATTCAAAAGAAAATTCGTGATGCAGATTGGCAAAATTAACATTTTCCCAGCTGCCAAACATGATGATTAATGTCCAGGCAACGGCGATTGGAACTAAGATTTTCCAGACGCTGATGGCTGAATTAACGCGGGCGACGTTTTTGAGGAGGAAGCAGTTGAACCAAGTTAGGAGGATAATCAAGCCTAGAGAAACTAGCAGTCCAAATTTACTCAAGGTGGTTCCAGCATCGCTTTGCACCACCAAATCTTCAAACCAGAAACTTAAATATTGCATTGCCGATTGCACCTCGAGCGGCAAGTAAACTACGTAAGTTAGCCATCCCAAAGTTACGAAAACGAATGAAATAGTTCGATTGTGAGTGATGCCGATGAAGCGCGAAAGTCCGCCAACAACTGGCGCAATGGTTGTAACTTCAGCAAAAGCGAGGCCGATGATTAGAGTTAAAATTGCAACGATTAACCAAGAAAGAAGGACACCAACGCCGGCAGTTTGAAAGCCGTAGTAAGGAGAAAATAACCATCCGCAGCCGATCATTCCGCCGGTAGACATCAGCATTAATTGCAGGGTGCTCAGTTTGTTATTTTTCATGCGCGTAAATTTTTACGAAGTTGGGATGAGCGGAATCTTTTGAAGAATTTTCGAAGTGCAAATTTTTTCTCGAGAGTTGGCGAAAGAGTATCGAATCAAGATTTTATCCGCCGGTTAACCAAGAATAAAATGGCGCAGGTCTTTTTTGGTTTCGACTTCGCTCAACCGTCTTTTTTTGGTTTCGACTTCGCTCAACCGGTGAAAAGATTAAAATTAGAGACAAGAAAAAAGGGGGATGGATTTGAATCCGTCCCCCCTTTTTTTTATTTCGATCAAAAATTTATTCAATTACTCGCCGTCTCTGATGATTGAAAGATCTGGAGCATCTGGAGCTTTCATGCCAACAACGTGGTAGCCAGCATCAACGTGAAGATTTTCGCCAGTCACGCCAGCGCCAAGTTCAGAAAGTAGGAACACGGCAGCGCCGCCGATGTCTTCTAGGGTGACGTTGCGACGAAGTGGTGCGTTGTATTCGTTCCATTTGAAGATCAGGCGGA
Organism: Rhizobium sp. Q54; assembly: GCA_945871805.1. GTDB lineage: Bacteria > Pseudomonadota > Alphaproteobacteria > Rickettsiales > UBA1997 > UBA2645. Next base: position 13,886 of record CAMBXE010000018.1, read on the forward strand.
AGTCGCCGATACCGCTAGCAGCAAGAGTTTTAACTGGGCCAGCAGAAATTGAATTGATGCGGATATTGTCTTTGCCCATGTCCATTGAGAGATACCGAACTGAGGCTTCTAGAGCAGCTTTGGCGACACCCATTACGTTGTAGTGCGGCATTACTTTTTCAGAGCCGTAGTAGCTCAAAGTAACGATACTACCACCGCCGGCTTTTTTCATTAAGGGCTCAGCTTCTTTCGCAACTGCAACTAAAGAGAAGGCAGAGATGTTCATCGTGTTGGTGAAATTAGCTGCACTGGTGTCTAAATATTTTCCGCGTAGTTCTTCTTTGTCGGAGTAGGCGATGGCGTGAACCAAGAAATCTAACTTGCCCCATCTTTTTTCGATTTCTTCGAAAACTTTTTTAACCGAAGCGGGATCGTTAACGTCGCAAGGAAGAACGATGTCAGAACCGACTGAGGCAGCGAGAGGTTCAACGCGTTTTTGCAAAGCTTCACCTTGATAAGTGAAAGCAAGTTCAGCGCCAAATTTTTTGCACTGTTCGGTGATGCCCCAAGCGATTGAGCGATTATTAGCAACGCCCATGATTAGGCCTTTTTTTCCTGCGAGGATTGTCATTTTTTAAAAATTTAATTTGGAAATTTAATTTAGAAGATTTGGTAAGTTTTAAAAATTGCTCTCTCTCTAATCAATACCGAATTTCTAAGAAATTCGGATGCTCCAGTTTTTACTGAGATAACTCTCAACTGATTGACGATCTTTTTCCGATAAAGCGCGGTTAAACATGATTATTTCGGCAATGTCTCCTTTGTAGTAATGAATAGTGGGGCCGTTAGCTATTCTTGGTCCGTCATATGATATTAATGCGGCAGTTTGGGTTGGTTCACTTTTTTCTGGAGTAACGCCTCCATTATTCCAATATTTTTTACCACCACTTGTGCTGAACCAAAAACTATGTATCGTCGGAGTCTTAGTGAAGCCCATTGGTGGAGAATAGTTTAACGCATTATAGAAGTGGTCTTGAGTTATTGTAGCAAGTGCAGGAATGCGATAGCCAAGATAAAGAGCTGTATTAACCCCCCGTCGAGTTCGTTCCACCAATAAAAAAGCCATAAACATCTGCCGCAACATTCTCTTTTTTTTCAACGACAAAAATTGTGTAATTCGAATTTATTAAAGAGGCGCCATCAAAATTTAAATAGTCAGTGGACCCATCGAATCTTAAAACCGGCAAGTTGTTAATCCCTTTTTCAACGTAAGTTGGTCTGAGCGACGAGGCTCCAGTTTGCGTGGCATTATTTTTTTTAGTCTCTTGAGGATTAATGTCATTCCAGCTACTAATCGTTGCAGCATCTACGGCTTCGGCGCTGCTAAAGCTAGCTTCCGAAGTTGGCTCTAACCAAAGAATTAAACCTTTGAGTGAATTAACACGTGAACTTTGAGTAAGCATTCTCGCTGCTGAAAGTCGAGCATCTTGCAAGAGATCAATACCCTGACCAACCGCCGCAATGAGCACGCCAATGATTAAAATAACGATTGAAAGTTCGATGAGAGAGAAGGCTCGTTTCATGAGTGAATCCAGGGAGTGAGTTGCTTGCTGTTATTTTCGAAGTCTGAAATTTTTGAAGATTTTTGAAGTGTTAAGCCGATGTCGTCAAGTCCTTCGATCAAACAATGTTTACGAAATTGATCAACTTCGAAGCGATAAATTTTATTACCGGCGCGCACTTCTTGCTTAGGCAAATCGATGTTGATGCTATTGTCTTTTGACTTTGCAAATTCGAGTAGTTCTTCGACCTGTTCATGCGGAAGAACGATCGGCAAAATAGAATTTTTGAAGCAATTATTGTAAAAAATATCGGCGAAAGATGGGGCGATTACGGAGTGAATTCCGAAGTCAGCCAATGCCCATGGAGCATGTTCTCGACTCGATCCACAGCCAAAATTATCGCGAGCGATTAGAATTTGCGCCTTGCTGAATTCTGGTTTGTTCAAAACGAAATCATGAATTTCTTTTTCATTTAAATCGAAGCGCATTTCGTAAAACAAAGCCTTGCCAAGACCGGTGCGTTCGATGGTTTTGAGGAATTGTTTTGGGATGATCATGTCGGTGTCGATGTTGACCAAAGGTAGGGCCGCAGCGACTGAAGTGATGGTTGTGAATTTTTCCATTTTTTGAATTTTTTTTGTTACCACTAATAAGTATCTCGTCATCCCCAAAAAGGCGGGGATCCAGAAAAGTTTACGAGCGCTCGGCAAGCTATTCTCGATCCCCGCTTTCGCGAGGATGACGTTGAAAGATCGATGGCAATAATGTGTTAAGGTTAAGTCAAAAATCTATTCCAAAATTTTTCGTTCAAGTTGGGTAAAACCGAATTAATTTCCTCCATCTCCTCCATCTTGCCATTGCAGTGTAAAACGAGGTCGCAACCAGCGGCAAGAATCGCTTTTGATTTCTCAGTGAAACTTCCTTTGAGAGCTTTCATCGACACATCGTCGCTCATTAAAATATTTTGAAAACCAATCTCTTCACGAATCAATTTAATCGCAGTTGGCGAAGTTGTGGCGCAGTTAATTTTGTCGATTGCGCTGTAAAGAATATGCGCAGTCATCGCAAATTTTTGGTCGCGTAATTTTTGAAAAGTGACAAAATCTGTTGATCTCAATTCTTCGATTGAGGCATTAACTACAGGCAATTCTAAATGTGAATCTGAAGTGCCGCGGCCGTGGCCTGGGATATGTTTAATTACAGGAAAAACATTTTGGGAAAGCAATCCTTCACAAACTTTTCTGCCTAAATCAGCAACTTGCTCAGCGTTATTTCCGTAGGCGCGATCACCGATTACTTGGTGAGTTTTTTCGGTTAAAATATCGAGAACAGGAGCGCAATCAACATTAATTCCAACTTCATTTAAATCGCGACCGATTTCCTGAAAATTTTTAAATAAAGCCTCGCGCGCCTCTTTGGGATTAGTTGCGTAAAGATCGGCAAAATATTGCCCAGTTGGATATTTTTTCCAATGAGGCTCTTTCATGCGCGCAACGCGACCACCTTCTTGATCAACCAGAACGAGAATTTCGCCATCCATTATTTCGCGCAGTGAATCAGTTAACTTTTTTAACTGAGCTTTGTCTTCAATATTTCGTGCAAAAAGAATGAAACCGAGCGCGCCATTTTTTGTGAAGAAATATTTTTCTTCGTCGGTAAGTGAAGTGCTGGCAATACCGTAAATTACAGGTTTGGTGACTTTTTTATTCTGCGAAATTTTTTGAAGCATTACTGAAGAGAGTTAAAGAATTTTAAGATTTTCTTGTGGTTTTGTGCGAAGAGATTCTCAAGTTTTTCTACGTCGTAATTCAAAACCGAGACGATTGAGGTAAAATCTCTGAAGCCACTTCCGGCATAGTTTTGGAATTTTTTAATTTCAGGAATTTCAAGAAGAGATTTAGCAACTAAAACACGGAAGAAAATTTGGGCAAAATTTTGAGTTAGAAAATCTTGGTCGATGGACCCCGCAACAAGTGCGGGGTGACAAGTTGAGAGTGCGGAATTGGTTGAGAGTTCAGGATCGGTTAAGAGCGTGAAATTAGTTGAGAGTGCAGGATTGTTTAAGAGCGTGAAATTAGTTAAGAGTGTGGGATTAGTTAAGAGTAAGCACCTTAAGTCTTTCACCCAACACTCCCAACTTGTCATCTCGCGCTCCGAACTTGCAACCTCAAGCTTCGAACTTGTTACCCCGTGCTCCGAACTTGTTACCTCACGCTTCGAACTTGTTACCCCGTGCTCCGAACTTGTCATCTCACGCTTCGAACTTGTCACCCCGCACTTGTTGCGGGGTCCATTAATATTCCTTTCCAAATTATCAAAAAACTTTTCGTAAAATTTTTCCAAATTTTCTTCATTCATTTCAAAAATATCTGACCAAATTTCTGGATCAGAATTATCCAGGCGGAAGGCGGTTTTAAAAAATTCGTTAGTAATTTTTTTAGGAGAAAATTCAGCAGTTAAGAAAGACAAAAATTGCGGCAAGTGCGAAACTAAAGCGTAAATTTCGTCATGCTTTTTGGCTTCAAGAAACTCAGGAATTGCACCGATTTTTTTTACAACTTCAGCGACACGAGAATTTTCTTTGCAGATCACGAATTTTTTACCAGAAAATAAGTCAGCATCAGAATGTTCAAAACCAGCATTTTCAGAGCCGGCGATTGGATGGCAGGGCACGAAATTTTTTGGTAAATTTTCTACATCCAAATTTTTGATTGATCCTAAATCAATCACCAAAGCATTAACATTTTTAAGCTCAAAAAAAATTTCATCGTAAGCGGCAAGGGGTGTGGCAACAACAATGAAATCAAAGCTAGAAAGTTCGTCAGAGAGAAAGTCTAAATCGCTAAATCCTTCATCAATCACGCCGGAATTTTTAGCGTAATCAATTGTCTCTAAATCAGAATCGCAGGCAAAAATCTTTTTACTGAGATCGGTTTGTTTGAGCGCTCTGGCAAAGGATCCGCCAATTAGTCCGAGTCCGATAATTAAAGTTTTTTGAAACATGTTTTTTAGCGTTGATAATTCTTTTGTCGGTTCCTAGGTTCGAGTCACTTTTCCCTTAAAGTTTCCACAAACAATGAAAAAAATATTTCTAAGACTTCCCTTTTGGCTCCCTCTCTTGGCGATTCTTTTTTGCGCTGCTTCTTGCAGCAATAAAGTGATCGACATCAAGAGCCCGTGTGTGTCTGCGGAAGATGGGCCGTGCGGTCCGAAAAAATCGGTCAATGATTGGTGGATCAAAAAATCTCAAAATTCTTAAACAAATGCCCGACGAAACAAAAATACAAAGTTTTGCCGATAAGTACGCTAGCAAGAAAACAACCTTTACTTCGCAATCCGTACAAACTCAGCAAAAAGAACCCTCCAAAAGTTTTTCTGAGATGGCTCAGAAAGCTCCTTCTAATCTCAAACAGGTAGATCCTAAAAAGAAAATGCAAGCAGAACTAATTTATCTCGTGAAAGGAATCGATGCTGGGCGCAATGCTTGGTATTACGTTTTGGTGGAACGTCTAAAGTTACAACTTTTCCTAAAAGCTTTGAATGACGAAATCATTCACCTCGAAAATTACGGAAATATTCTCTACTCAGCCTACGGAGAAGAACCTTCCCCTGATATCACAGTGAAGCTAAAAGAAGAATACGGAATCGAATAATTTCTCGTAAATTGAAACTTCTAAAAATCTCTTCAATCGTTGCCGCATCAGTCTTTGTCGGCTTTCTTTCGGCTTTGTCTTTTTCGCAAATCGAGATCAAGCCAATCAAATTCGATGACAAGGTTTCAACGAATCAGAAAGAATTTTTAGATGACGTGATTGCGCGAGTTAAAAAAGATTACGTTGAAGAAAAGACAGATCGCCAACTTGCTGAAGCTGCTGCTGCGGGAATTCTTTCTTCTCTCGACCCGCATTCTTCTTATTTAAACGAAGATTTACTTAAGGAAATGCAGGTGCAGACCAAGGGTGAATTCGGCGGCTTGGGAATTGAGATTACGATGGAAATGTCGGTGGTAAAAGTGGTTGCGGCGATCGAAGACACGCCAGCATTTAAGGCTGACATTAAATCCGGAGACTACATCTCTAAGGTTGACGGCAAAAATGTAATCGGTCTTTCGATGGAAGAGGTGGTAAAAAAATTACGCGGTAAACCAGGAACTAATGTAAAGATCACAATTTTGCGCAAAGGCGAAAAGGCCGCTCTCGAAAAAACTCTTACTCGTCAGATCATTAGGGTTAAAGCAGTTAAATCAGCGAAGTTCCAAGATGTTATTTACATTAAAATTAATACCTTCTCCGAGCAAGCATACTCTGGCCTAGTGACCGAGGTGAAAAAATTAAAAACACAAATTGGTGAAAAAAATCTTAAGGGTTTGGTGCTTGATTTGCGCAATGATCCGGGCGGGCTTTTAGATCAGGCAATTAGAGTTAGTGACGCTTTTTTGAATAATGGCAAACTAATAGTCTCAATCAAAGGTCGTGATGCTAATTCAAAAGAATATCTCGATGAAGTTGACGAAAATCTTGTGCCGAATTTGCCAGTTGTGGTGCTGATTAACGAAGGTTCGGCCTCGGCTTCTGAGATTGTTGCTGGTGCATTGCAAGACCACAAACGCGCTGTGATAATGGGCGTTAAATCTTTTGGTAAAGGCTCGGTGCAAACTGTAATTCCTCTTGAAAAAAATCATGGCGCACTGCGACTAACTACTGCGCTTTACTACACACCAAGCGGCAGATCAATTCAGGCACATGGTATTGAACCAGACATTGAAGTGACTGGAGCTAAGATCGAAAAATCATTGCCGATTGATCGCGATTCTGAGGCTGATCTCAAAGGTCACATCCAATTACAGCAAGCAATTGAAGGGGCAAAAAAAGAAAAAATAGGTGACGATAATTTAGACATTTACGGCCAAGATTACCAACTTGCGCGCGCGATTGATCTGGTGCGCGGAGTCAATGTTTACAACTCCCTTAGAAAATGAATTACAAAGCGAAAGGGCTGGCTTTAATCGCGGTTTTTTCCTTCATTTCTTTCCCATCTCTCTCTGCTGAATTTACAGATTTCGTTGTCGCTAAAATCAATAACAAAGCCATCGCCAATTCGGAAGCCATCGATCGCTACCGCTTTGTTATTCTAACTGCAAAGTTGAGCGTTAAAGAAGCGGGGGAGCAGAAAATTCTTCGTGAACAAATAATCAACAAAATGGTTGATGAAGAGCTGATCAGGCAAGAAGCGAAGAATCTAAAAATCGAAATCACTGAAAAAGAAATAATTGACGGCATCGAGCTTGTTGCCTTGCAGCGCAAACAAACTCCAGCGCAATTCAAAGCAATTTTACAGCGGAATAATTTGTCTTTCGAAAATTATTCTAAGCAAGTCGAGTCGGAAATTTTATGGTCAAAAATAATTGCAGAAACCTTGCGCGCCAAGGTTAGAACTAGCGATGTGGAGGTAAGAGAATTTTTTGAGCAGCACAAATTAAACTTGGATGTTAGAAAATTTTTACTCGCTGAAGTTTTAATTTCTCCATCTGAAAATGCCTCCCAGCTAGCAAGTAAATTAGCAATTGAACTTAAGAGTGGTGCGGATTTCAAAAGTATCGTGAAGCAATTTTCTTCGAGTGTAATTGGTGGGGAAAATGGCGAAATAGGCTGGGTAGCACAAACCGATCTCGATCCAAAAATTTATGCCGCGATTTCAAAATTAGGGAAGGGGGATTATTCAGATTCCTTGGAGTTAGCAGATGGTTACCACATCTTCAAATTACTCGATAGCAGAGTTGAAACCAAGATTCCCGATCAAGATTTAAACGCCGCAAAAGGCATAATTTTTAATCGCAAATTACAGAGTTTGGCCAAGGGATATTTGATGGATTTGCGCAAGCGGGCGTTTGTGGAGATTAAGAGCTAACCAGTTCAAAGCCCGCCGGTCATGCTTGGTTAAGACCTCTAAAATCTTATTCGTGAGATCTCGACTTAACTCGATCGGCGAGTGTTTTTAAAGTTTGTCGATGCGAAGAGCTAAGCAAATTAGCAATTCAGAATTAATGACTTAGCGATCTCCACACAAACTCACTAGTAAACGGAAGCAATGGCGCCGAGGCTTCACACATCGTAAGCAAAATCGTGTAAAGCACGTCGTAAGCATCTTGCTTGTCTTTATCAACGCTATCTCCCTCGGTTCCCTTCCAAAAACGCTGACGATTTCTGCGGATGTACCAATTATTTAGGGCTTCAAAAAATTGATTAAATTCGTCGCAAGCGATCACGGTGTCGTAGCTGCTCATCGCCGCGTCAATCTTAGAAACTGCCGATTTTAACTTTGCCAAAGCGTAACGATCTAAAATATTTTCGAAATCTCTGCCAACAATAATTCTCTTCGCCTTCACCCCATCTGCATTGGCGTAAAGACAGAAAAAATTAAACGCGTTAATCAAAGGCTTGATCGACAAGCGCAAAGTATCGCGAATCGCTTTGCCGTCTTTGTCGATGCGTAATTCTTGGCCGCGCATGACGGGTTGCGAAATCATGTAGAAACGCATGGCATCTGATCCTTGGGTCGAAAAAATTTCCAAAGGATCGGCGTAATTTTTCAAACGCTTAGAAAGTTTTTGTGATTTTTCGTCCAAAATTGTGCCGTGACAAATCACGTTTTTAAATGGTGCGCGATCGAAAAGTGCGGTCGACAAAACCATCAAAGTGTAAAACCAGCCACGAGTTTGCGCGACATATTCCGTGATAAAATCGGCCGGAAAATTTTCTTCAAAACGCTCTTTATTTTCGAACGGATAATGCATTTGCGCATAAGGCATTGAACCAGATTCAAACCAACAATCTAAAACATCGGTGACGCGTTTAAATGTTTCGCCATTTTCTTCGAAAACGATTTCGTCGATGTAAGGGCGATGCAAGTTATCTACTTTTCTGCCGGCAACTTTTTCAAGTTCCGCAACCGATCCAAAGACTTTTATTTTGCCTGATTCGCTTTTCCAAACTGGCACCGGACAGCCCCAGAAGCGGTTGCGCGTGATTGACCAATCGCGAGCGCCTTCAAGCCATTTGCCGAATTGCCCGTCTTTGATGTGGTTAGGAATCCAGTTGATGCCTTGGTTGAGCTCGACCATTCGGTCTTTAATGTCGGTAACTTTTACGTACCAGGAAGACACGGCGCGGTAGATTAGTGGAGTATCAGTGCGCCAGCAATGCGGGTAGTTGTGAAGATATTGATCGGTTTTAATCCAAGCGCCGGTTTCTTTTAAATACTTAATGACGTCGTCATTGGTGTCGAAAACTTGACGACCTTTTAGCGAGAGAGATGGTAGGTCGAAAATTTCTGAATTGAATTTCCCTGCTTCATCAACTGGGCAAAGAGTCGGAATTCCATTAGCTTTACAAAGAAGTTGATCGTCTTCGCCGAAACCCGGAGCCATGTGAACAATTCCAGTTCCTTCTTCGGTTGTAACGAAATCGCCGTGAAGAACTGTGAAAGCTTTTTGGTTATTTTGGATTTTTTCGTGATTGGTTAAATATGGAAAAAGCGGTTTGTATTTCAGGCCGATTAAATTTTGTCCAAGAATCGTAAAACTAGCATCAACAACATCCTTATCAGGATTAGCAAACTTACTTTTTATTCCGTCAATTTCGTAAAGGTTCGCTGCAATAAAAATTTTATTATTTTTTATCCCAACTTGGTAAGAAATATTCGAGTTAACAGCTAGTCCTAAATTTGATGGAAGTGTCCAAGGAGTAGTTGTCCAAGCTAATAAATAAATTCCTTCGATTTTTTTGGAATCGTCACCAGGTAAAGCGATTTTCTTAAAAGATTCTATTCTTTTTGAGAAATCGCAATTGGCATCAAGTGTTGTTTGGTCGATTTCAAACGCCACCGTCACCGCCTTACTAGCCTTCTGCCTGTAAGAATTATCCATTCTTGTCTCGAAGTTCGACAAAGGAGTTTGACAAGCCCAAGAATAAGGCACGACACGAAAATCTTCGTAAAGTAAACCTTTCTCATGCAGCTGTTTGAAAGCCCAGATCACCGATTCCATGTAATTCACATCCATCGTTTTGTAGCTGTTTTTGAAATCTACAAAACGCCCCTGACGCGTTACGTAATTTTCCCAATCATCGGCGTAGCGCATCACCGATTTGCGGCAGGCATTGTTAAATTTTTCGATTCCATATTCTTGAATCGCGATTTGGCCCGAGATTTGGCGACCTTCTAGTGCAGTTAATTCTTTTTCAGTTTCCATTTCAACCGGCAATCCGTGCGTGTCCCAACCAAATTTACGCTCAACTTTTTTGCCTTTCATGGTTTGGTAACGCGCGACTAAATCCTTAATGAAGCCAGTTAAAAGATGTCCGTAGTGGGGAAGGCCGTTGGCAAAAGGAGGGCCATCGTAGAAAACGAATTCGGATTTTTCTTCTTTAGGATGGCGGCAATTTGCGTGATTCTTTAAAGCGCATGACTCTAAGACTGGAGAGACATGATCTTCATCTACACCTTCAGAAAAATTTCTAATTTCTACGGATTTTTCGAAGATTTTTTGCTCTTGCCAAAAATGCAGGATTTCTTCCTCCATCTTAGCGAAATCAAGGTTTTGATTCGCTTCGGGGTAATATTTTTGTTTCATTTTTATTTGGGGAAATTGACTTACAGCTAGGGCTGGATTACAACGCGCGCCTCACAATTTTGCTACTTTTTTTACGAAATCCCTAATGAAAAAAATAAGAATTGGTCTCGCCGGACTTGGCGTTGTTGGCCGCGGTATTTACGAAATTCTCCAAAAAGATTCTAAACTATTAACGCTACGAACTCAGGCAGAGCTTGAGATTGTCGCGGTTTCTGCGCGCACAAAAAAAGATTTTCTTGATCCGAAAATTAAGTTTTATGCCAACATAATTGATCTGGCTAATGACCCAGAAATTGATGTAATTGTTGAAGTGATTGGTGGCGATGGAATCGCCAAAGATCTGATCGAAACAGCAATCAAGAATGGTAAAAAAATCGTCACTGCCAACAAGGCTTTGCTCGCAGAACATGGATTTGAATTAGCAAAATTAGTCGAAAAATATCAAAGCCACATCGGCTTCGAAGCCTCGGTAGCAGGGGCTACTCCAGCGATTAAAACTGCAAAAGAAAATCTCGCCGGAAATCAAATCAAAGAAATTCACGCTATTTTAAACGGCACTTCAAATTTCATTTTGACCAAGATGAAAGAAGAGAATTTGGATTTCGCCGTCGCACTAAAACAGGCGCAAGATTTGGGTTACGCTGAGACCGATCCTTCCTCTGATATCAAGGGCGTAGACACTGCGCACAAAATTGTTTTGCTAGCTGCGATCGCCTCTGGAACTAAGCCAAATTTTGCCCAAACTTACGTCGAAGGCATCGACGAAATTTCAATCGATGACATCAAACTTGCCGACGAATTCGGCTACAAAATAAAACTACTCGCAACCTTCAAGCCAGGCCAGCAAGCAGTTTATCCAGCCTTGATTAAAAAATCTGAACAGGTCGCACAAGTTGACGGCGCCTTCAATGCGATCTTATTTAATGCTTCAAATGCCGGTTTAAGTTTGATCATCGGAGCAGGTGCGGGAAGCATTCCTACAGCTTCGGCGATTGTTGCAGATTTGGTTGATGTTGCGCGCGGCAATCAAACATTTTTATTCGGAGTAAAGAGCGATGACCTGCATGAAGCCACTATTGAAAACATCTCACAACGTGTTGGAAAATATTTTTTACGCTTATTCATCGAGAAAAATTCAGGCGAAGAAAAGCCGGCAGAGAAAATTTTTGACGAGAAAATAAAAATAGAGCAGGCGGCATTTTTTGATCGCGGCGATGAAATTTTATGTGGATTTTTAACCGGCGAACAAAAAGAAAGTGAGCTAAGCGAAGCCTTGATAAATCTCGATCCAGCATTGGTTAAATCAGCAAAATTTATTCGAGTTGAAACAACTAATTTTTAGGTAATCACAAATTTCATCTTCCTGGATCCCCGCCTTCGCGGGGATGACAAAATAAAGTACGTACTCGTAACGTCATCCCCGCGAAGGCAGGGATCCAGGAAGGATTTTAACTACATAACTATGTCTGATTTTATTTTTGAAATTTTTAGCGAAGAAATTCCTGCCAAAATGCAGAAGGCGGCGGCAGAAAATTTCGTCAAAATTGCCAGCGAAATTTTTACTAAAAATAATCTGAAATTCGATTCAACTCAGGTTAAATCTTTTGTTACTCCGCATCGTTTAACGCTTTTTGTAAACAGCCTTGAATCAGCGCAATTGATTCCTGCAGTCAGGCGTATCGGTCCAAAAGTTGATGCTGATAAAAAAGCAATCGCCGGATTTTTGAAGTCAGTTGGCTTAGAAAACGAATCACAACTTGAGCAAGTTGAGAATAATGGCGCACTGTGCTTTCTCTTTGCTGGAAAGACCGCAGAGATCAAGACCGCCGAAATAATTAAAAATTCTTTGCCGCAAATTGCGCAAAAAATGATTAGTGCTTGGCCAAAATTAATGCGCTGGGACGACACTGGCATTAAGTGGATCAGGCCAATCAGAAACATTTTATGCTTGTTCGATCAAGAAATAATCGATTTTGAATTTGCGGGAATCAAGGCGAGTAACTTTTCTGGATCCATTAAAATCAAGGCCGCACAGGATTACGAAAAAACTCTCGCAGAAAATTTTATCCTCGTTGATCAAAGCGCGCGGAAGAAGAAAATTTTAGAGCAGGTCGCAAAAATTACTGCCGAAATCAACCTAACAACAATCGACGATCCTGAAAAATCTCCGCTTTTTGACGAGGTTACTGGGCTTTGCGAATGGCCGGTAATATTGGTTGGATCGATTGATGAAAAATTTTTAAATTTACCTGACGAGGCATTAATTTTAACCTTGCGCAGTAATCAAAAATATTTCTGTCTTAACGATGCGACGGGAAATTTAGCGACGAAATTTATCTTCATTGCTAATGGCCTGGGTGATGCAGAAAAAATTATTCGCGACAATGAAAAATTGGTTCGCGCACGCTTGGCCGATGTTGAATTTTTTATTCACGAAGATCTGAAGAGGCCTTTAATTTCAAGGCTTCATGAGCTTAAAAAAATAGTCTTCCATCAAAAATTAGGTTCAATTTTTGATCGCGTTCATCGCTTAAAAAGCCTAACAAAATTTCTTACAGTTTTTGTACCAAATTCTGATTTAAATTTTTCTGAAAAAGCTGCGGATTTATGCAAGGCTGACTTAACTACAAAAGCAGTGGCTGAGATGCCTGAGCTGCAAGGTAAGATCGGTAGTTTTTACGCGCTAAAACAAGGCGAAGAGAAGAAGACAATCGCGGCGATTTACGAACACTACTTGCCACTTGGTCCAAATTCTGAATTGCCCAAAACACCTCTCGGCATTGCGCTTTCAATCTCAGATAAAATTGATTTGATTGTTGGGTTCTTCTTGGCCGCTGAAAAGCCCACAAGCTCACGCGACCCATACGGCTTAAGACGCGCCGTTCTAGGTATCATCAGAATTAGCTACACTCACAATATCGCTTTTCCAATTCGGATTTTGGTTGAAAAATCTTTCACTTTTTATCCACCTAAATTGACAAAAAATCTTTTAGAGGAGGGTGAAGAAAATTTCTACGCCAAGAAGAAAAAGTTAATCGAAGAGGTAATAATTTTTATCGTCGAAAGACTAAAAGTTCACCTCAAAGAAAATAAAAAACTGAGTGCTGATGTGGTTAATACTGTAATTGATCAATATCTCTCAGACCTTGATGCGCATAAGTCCGTCGATATTCTCTATCTCGCTAAAAAAATAAAATTCCTAGACGAAATTCTAAAAGATGAGAAGTATAAAAACCTGATCGCGCTCTATAAAAGATCAGTGAATATTTTGGCGATCGAAGAAAAAAAAGATGGCAAGAGCTACAAGGGTAAGCCTTCACGCTTAGCCCTTAAAACAAAATATGAACGCGTACTTTATCGTCGCGTCAAACAAATTTCTGCTGATTTTCGTAAACTAGTGACCAAAGGTGAGTTTGTTCTGGCCTTTCAATTGTTGGATATTTTGGAATTACCACTCACGCATTTCTTCTCTCACGTGATGGTTAATGATGAGAATAAAGATCTGCGAGAGAATAGACTGCTGCTGCTTTCGCGCATTCGCTCACTGTTTGACGAGATGGGTGATTTGTCGAAGATTGAGATTGGTTGACTTTAACCACCTTGCTGCTGCCCACCCATTCCGACTTCTTTTATTTGTGCCTCAGAAACAAAGGTTGGTGCTTTTACTTGATTAATTTCTGCGGCCCCAAGTTCTAATTTGACGTTATCTCCTTTTGCATGACTAGTTCCAAGGTGATCGCATACTTGTTCTCCAAGTTGAGTCATCGTTCCGTTGAGAGCATTCATATTCTTGAACATGGCGTCGGGACTTTGAGTGGGAAGAGGATTTAAAGCTGGGAAGCTTGTAACGCTATCCATACTAGCGCCCTCGAAGGGAAAGAGCTTCATCTCTCCTCCTCCTGCTTCAGCTGCAGGAAGAGCCGTTGCCGCTAACGCTTGTTGCTCATGAAAATCCGACATATTTCTTAAATTATTTTGTTTGCGAACCAACAGCAGCAATAGCCGCCATGTTTAGAATGTCGTTTATTGAAGAGTTCATGGTGACGATCTGAACAGATTTTTCGAAGCCGTCCAAAATCGGCCCAATCACGGTGCAGTTACCGACTTCTTCCAAAAGTTTTGTTGCGATGCTTGCTGAGTGTAAGCCTGGGCAGATCAAAATATTTGCTGGCGCGGTTAAGCGGCAGAAAGGGTATTTCGACATTTTATCCATGTTCAAAGCCACGTCAGCAGTCATCTCGCCGTCATATTCGAAATCTACTTTCATTTCGTCGAGAAGCTCAACCGCATGTTTAACGCGAGAAGATTCTACCTTCAAAGCTGAGCCAAAATTTGAAAAAGAAAGGAATGCAACGCGTGGTTCGTAACCCATGTCTTTTACTTTCTTGGCGGTTTGCACCGCGATTTTTACGAGATGTTCAGACGAAGAAAGTTCCGAACAGGCAGTATCGGCAATAAAAATCGTACGATTTTTTGAGATCACCATCGAGACACCGAGCAAAATTTTATCCTTCTTGCTCTTAATAACTTGCCAGACGTCGGTCATTGCTTTGCGGTAGCCGCGAGTAAGGCCGGTGACGAGCGCGTCGCCATGTCCACAAGCGAGCATCGAAGCAGCGAAAACGTTGCGATCGTTATTGATCATGCGCGCACAATCAGAGCGAAGCACGCCGTTACGTTGCAATTTTTTGTAAAGGTAATCGGTGAATTTGCTGTTTTCGTCAGAGATTGAAGCGTTGTAAATCTCGATGCCTTTTGGATCGACATTAGCTTCTTTCATGTTTTCCAAGATGCGCTTTTCTTTGCCGATCAGGATTGGTTTGCCGTAACCAGAATCGCGCCACATTGCAGCAACACGGATGATTTCAGGTTGTTCACCTTCCGCAAAAATTACTTTTTTTGGCGATCTTTCGAGTTTTTCGAAAATCATGCCAAGGCTGTTTACTGTAGGATCGCGGCGGGCTTGTAACTCTCTTTTGTAAGCATCCCAATCTGTGATCGGTTTACGAGCGACGCCAGTTGCAACTGCAGCTTTAGCGACCGCCATCGGAACTACGTGGATCAAGCGTGAATCGAATGGGGTAGGGATGATATAATGCTTGCCGAACTTCATGTCGCGGCGGCCAGCGTAAGCTTTGATTACTTCTTCAGGAACATGTTCGCGCGCTAGTTCGGCAATAGCTTTCGCCGCAGCAATCTTCATTTCTTCGTTGATCGTTGAAGCGCGCACATCCAAAGCTCCACGGAAAATGTAAGGAAAGCCCATTACGTTGTTAACTTGGTTTTCGTAATCCGAACGGCCAGTGGCAACGATCGCGTCATCACGAGTAGCATGAACTTCTTCTGGCGTGATTTCTGGATCTGGATTGGCCATCGCAAAAATCACTGGATTTTTTGCCATTGATTTAACCATGTCTTTAGTCACCGCGCCTTTAACGGAAAGACCTAAGAACACGTCAGCACCTTTCATTGCTTCTTCTAATGTGCGTAGTTTTGTGTCAACAGCATGCGCTGATTTCCACTGATTCATGCCGTCTGTACGGCCTTTGTAGATTACGCCTTTAGTGTCGCAGAGCAGGGCGTTATTGTGCGGAAGGCCCATTGCTTTCAAGAGTTCTAAGCAAGCAATCCCCGCAGCGCCAGCGCCATTTACGACAACTTTAATGTCTTTAAATTTTTTGTTAGAAAGGTGAAGAACGTTGATAATGCCGGCCGCAGAGATGATGGCGGTGCCGTGTTGGTCATCGTGAAAAACTGGAATATCCATGATTTCGCGTAACTTGCTTTCGATGATGAAACATTCAGGCGCCTTGATGTCTTCTAGGTTTATGCCACCCCAAGTTGGTCCAAGAAATTTAACGGCATTGATAAATTCATCGGCATTTTCGGTGGCGACTTCGATGTCGACTGAGTCGATGTCAGCGAAACGTTTGAATAAAACTGATTTACCTTCCATTACGGGTTTGCTTGCGAGAGCCCCGAGATTGCCGAGACCAAGCACCGCGGTGCCGTTTGAAATCACTGCGACGTAATTTCCTTTTGCAGTGTAATCGTAAGCAAGATCAGGATTGTTGGCGATTTCTAAGCATGGAATCGCAACTCCAGGAGAGTAGGCGAGGGCTAAATCGCGCTGAGTGTTAAGTGGCTTGGTGGCATGCATAGCAACCTTTCCCGGCTGTCCTTGCATGTGAAATTGCAATGCTTCAATTTCTTTAGAAGTGCGTGTTGTGCTTTTTTTCGTAGCCATTTTTTCTCGATTGCGATTAGGGGAGGCGCGGCTTGTTAAATCTTAAATGTTAAAATGAAAGTCGACCGCAGTAAAAAATTTTCCGAGTTTTTCGAAAAGAAAAGTGAACCGAGAAAAATTGATTTTTTAGTTCTTCATCACATCGAGGCAAATTCTGTTGAACACGCGATTGAGCAGCTTCGCGAGCATCAAGTTAGTTCACATTTTTTAATCGACGAGTCTGGAAAAATCTTTGAATTAGTTGATGAAAATGACATTGCCTACCACGCCGGAGTCAGCTACTGGCGCGGCGTCGAAGGCTTAAACCAAACTTCAATCGGCATCGAATTTATTAATTCCGCACCTTTTGAAAAAAAATTTGAAACCGCACAGATGCAGGCTGGGCTTGAGCTCTGCAAATATTTAATCGCAAAATATCAAATCAAAGCAGAGCAGGTGGTCGGCCATTCTGATATCGCTTATAGCAAAGAAACTGGGCTGCCCGACCGCAAACAAGATCCGTCACATTTATTTGATTGGCAGTTTCTGACGCTAAACGGAGTAGGAATTTTCCCTGATTTTTCACTCAATATTTTAGACTATTTCAAGCTCGGTGAACATGACGAAAAAATCGCCGACGTAAAAAGGAATCTAATAAAATTCGGCTACAGAGTGACAAACTTAAATGACAAGTTTGACCAAGAGCTACAAGCCTTGATCACAGTTTTTAAAAGGAGATTTCGTGCCAACTAAACATCTATTAGTAATCTACATCGCTGAAAATAATCACAGCGACATGTCTTATTCTTCGCTGCTAAAACAGCTCATCGAAGAGTGCGATCGTAGGCATCTAGATGTGAGGGTTTTTTCAGAATTTGAGAGTCAGACCTACAAGGTTAATGGGATGACTCATATGGTTAATGGAAATAGAGAGGCTGCTCTCGATGGCGATACAGCTGACCTTTCGGAGCAGTTAGAGAAGTTAAAAAATGCCCCATCAAAAGAGGTTCATATTGCGACTACTGGATTTCTAGACGGTAGGCTAATCCCGATGGGAGGAGTTAAAAAAAGGTGGCGCGAACTAGTTCCGCAGACTTGGGAAGAGCTTTCGCCAGCAATAAAAGCAGGAACTCCAGAAAATTTACTTCGTCACTTTAAAGGACTGGAAGCAATCGATGATTCTGAGATTTTACAAAAAATGGAAGTCAGCGTTACGAAAGGAGAATATCCCGATGCAAAAGCATATTACGACGATTGGGGAGCTTGCCTAAACTACACACTCATTCACCAGGGGATGGCTCAAGATGTTAGAAATAACTTAGCAAATCAGCCCGCTCCAGATCTGGTAATAATGGTCGTCGGAAAAGCTCATCTTCAGGGCTTGAAGAAGCAACTTCCTGAGTTTGTGGGTTTACAAACAATCGTGGTTCGTGGCGATACAACTGATGTTATTGGTGAGGTTGAATTTGATTTTGACGAGATCTTGAGAGAGGCTAGGGTTCCGGCCTTAGTAACAAAATCCTTAAGATTACGCACCTCTTTTTTTGAAGCAGAAAAACTCCTACATGAAAGCTCGCCAACTCAGCTAGAAATTGGAAAATTTGTTGGAGAATTCGACTCGGCGGGAAGGCCGACTTACGGGGTTCTTAAAGTTGAAAAATGTGATTTTTTACCGAAGGAAACTTTTGTCGGAAAATTTGCTGAAGATGGATTGCCGCTTGAAGGAGAGATTCGCGGCCCGGGATTTCACACTAAATTAAAAACCAAAAAAGACGGCTCTCGTCACTTTACTCAAAAAACCCTCGAAGGTGGAATGGTGATTGATTGGGATTGGCGCGATGGAAAAAATGAAAATCAGAAATGCGTAGGAATAAGCGGCGACTTGCTCGATGGGCCGCGAGTTGTTAGGAAATTTAACGAAGTGGAAGTCTCTGCTGCGGAAATTCCTTTGCCGTCAGTGACAGAAATTGGTCAGAAATTTTCGCCGGTTAGAAAGGCGCTTGAAGAGCTCCGGGAACGAAATCGCGAAAAGCATCCAGAAGGTTTTCAAGGGTTAAAAGATGCGTTAGTTGCGAGAGAAATTCTTTACAGCGACACCATGTTTTCAGAATTGGTGGGAATGAGATCCGAGCAAGATCAGCAAGATAAAGCGATCATTGAAGGTGGCGTGAGGGTTAAGCGCGACAAGCACGCGGACTCAATGTCCGCAGAGGAAAAGGCAAAGTTCGGAAATTGCCGCGAATACGGCGCGCAGACTCAGAAAATTGCGATTGAGCAAGGCCTCGCACAAACTTTTACTTTGTTTGGCAATCCTGACCACGTCTTTAATGTCGCGGTTCTGGAAGATAAAATGATCGCGATTGATGGCTGGAATGGCGATGCGATTTATGAATTTTCGCCTCAGGAATTTTATCAAAATCAATCGCTGCATGCGATTTTTGGTTTAAGTGTTCACCAAGATAATTGGTTTGATGCGGAGAAAAATCCGCAAGGTCTTTTGCATCGCGAAGATGCTCCCACCATGGCCGCAAAAGATTTATTAGAAGCTAGAATTCACGAAATAAGTGAAGCTCGTTTCGATCCAGAAATTCAAAAAATTATTCAGGGCAGGGTTGAGGCGAAACTTTCACGACTAGACCCGAACGACGCTTACTACCACGCGAATGCCTCCGAGCTAAAATCGATCATCAATCACTTCGGGCTAGATCCAAAATTATCGAAACAGATGAAGGAAGATTACTTCGCGAAATTTAATCCAGAGCTCTTGGTTGTAGGGAATGAAGCCTATGTGATTTATGATTTATTTTGCCGTGACGCAGAAAATCCGAGCAAAGAATTTGAAAGTTTGAGGAAAGAGTTCCTGCCGAGAATCCAGGAATCATCAGCTGCGGCAAGCGATCGCGGTAAGGCTTTAATCTCGGGATTTGACAAAGTTTTCGGCAAAGTTTCTCTCGAAGCACCCGACCTTGCTGAGCCACAAAAACCATCAGCGAGCCCGAAGAAAACTGATTTTGAAAAACTCGCGCAAGTTAGAGGCAGTAAGTTTAGCGAGGTTTAGTCTCGTCATTGCGAGGAGCGTAGCGACGCGGCAATCCAGCTTGTTCGCGAGTAAAAATGGATTGCCGCGCTGCGCTCGCAATGACGTTACGAGTTTAGTTACATAATATGCCTTATGCTCAAAAAGAAAAAGTAAAAATAATCAAAATATCATGTATCCGCTAAATTACATCGAACCAGTTTTTCGTCCTCCTAGTGAATGGAAGTCTTTGATCCTGCAGGTCACCAACGGTTGCTCTTGGAATAAATG
>CAMBXE010000019.1 GCA_945871805.1 Rhizobium sp. Q54
TGTGACGGTTTGGTTGTTTAACTTTTCTAGCTTTGCCTCGATAGCTTTGTCTCCCTCCTTCCGCAGTGTGGCTTTGGAGATTAGATGAGTTGCATCAACAAAGGTAAAAACTTCGCTGATGTAACCCTAAGATTTTAGCTGACCCCGCAGAGATGCAAAAATTTGAGAAAGTTTTTGAGTGCCAATTTTTTCTCGAGCTCTGGTGAAGGCGGTGTGGTCAGGGATTTTGTCGGTTAAGCTGAAACGGCAGAATAATTTTGAGGCGGTGTTTTCTCGGAGGAGCTTTTCTAATTCGCGGTCAGAAAGATCTTCAACGAACTGCAGGAGTAAGCACAGAAACATGCGGAAGTTGCCGTAACCATTGTGGTCAGAGTCTTGCTCTAGTTTTTCTGGCTCGAGTTCTGTTTTAGATAAATCCCACAGAGTTAGAAACCTTCGGTAAATGTGATTTTGTGGGATTAGGTCGTCCAAGCAAATCATTTCCATTTGTTTTGGCTCGAAAGATATTCTGATTCTGTTATTTTGTTGGTAAAAAAGCACAGCTAAATATACTGCGAAGGCCTGCAAAACATAGCTTCATAAGGCTTTGGCAGTAATAAAATAATTAGGAGATTTAGAGAAAATTAACGGGATTGGTTTGAGGGATTTGCAACGGCCCCGGTAACGTAGTGCAATTGCTGCGATTGTATCTTCTGAGCGAATAGCCTCGAGTGCCACTTTAGCTTTTAACGCCGCACTGTGTTTTTTCTTAATCATTTTTCCCCTCAAATTATTCCAGAATCACCTTCGATTTAGTGACTCTGGATTGTTAGAATTTGGAAGAGAATTTACACATTAGGGGGTGGTCTGAAAAATGGGGTGCATCTCTAGTGAGTGCTAAAAAAGTGTTGCCCCTTACTCGTTGCGGGGTCAATACGGATTTGTCCGAATACAATTCTAATTTTTTATAAATGACCGAACTAAACGACATTCGTCCTTATCGCACAATTTATCGACGCAAGTCGCGGAAGATTTTTGTAGGAAATGTGGCGATTGGTGGCGATGCGCCAGTGTCGGTGCAGTCGATGACAAATACACCGACAACTGATATTCAGGCCACGATTCGCCAAGTGAATGAATGCGCAGAGTTGGGCGCAGAGCTAATGCGGATTTCGATTCCAGATCAGGAATCTTCCGAGGCATTGAAGCAAATTATTCCGCATTGCCCGGTGCCAATTATTGCCGACATCCATTTTCACTACCGTCGCGGCATTGAAGCGGCGCAGGCTGGGGCGAAATGTTTGCGGATTAATCCAGGAAATATTGGTTCGGACGAAAAAGTAAAAGAAGTGATTAAGGCAGCAAAAGATTACGGCTGCGCGATTCGAATTGGGGTAAATGCGGGTTCGCTTGAAGCAGACTTGTTGCAAAAATATAAAACGCCAACGCCCGAGGCTCTAGTTGAGTCAGCTCAGCGTCACATGAAAATTCTTGAGGATAACGACTTTTTTAATTTCAAAATCAGCGTGAAGGCTTCCGACGTTTTTCTTGCGGTGGCAAGCTACAAAGCGCTCGCCGAGGCTTGCGATTATCCGCTTCACATCGGAATTACTGAAGCGGGAAGTTTAGCGGCAGGGACGGTAAAATCTTCGATTGGCCTGGGAACACTACTCTGGCAAGGCATTGGCGATACGATGCGTGTTTCACTTTCGGCTGATCCGAAAGAAGAAGTGAAGGTTGCTTACCAAATTTTAAAATCTCTTGGTTTGCGTCATCGCGGGGTGAATCTGATTTCTTGCCCATCTTGTGCGCGTCAAGCTTTTGATGTGATTAAAACGGTGGAAGAGGTAGAGAAGCGCGTTGAGCACATCAAAACTCCGCTGACTGTTTCGATTTTAGGTTGCGTTGTGAACGGGCTCGGCGAAGCGGCGCATACGCAAATTGGCATCACGGGCGGTGGAGCAGGAAGGCACAATGTTTACATGAATGGTCAGCCGGATCACAAAGTTACTAGTGAAGAATTGGTCGATCACATCGTTGCGCTAATCGAGGCAGAAGCGAAAAAATAAAATACGAATGAACGCCTCACAACAAGTGCGAGGTAAAAGTCTGTGAGTAACCTCTCTGGAACTGTCACTCTAAGTAGAAGCGTCGTCCTAAACAGAAGCGTCACTCTAAGTAGGAACGTCACCCTAACCAGAAGCGTCACTCTAAGTAGAAGTGCTGCCCTAAGCAGAAGCGTCGTCCTAAGTAAGGGTGTCGCCCTAAGTAAAGGTGTCGCCCTAAGTAAAGGTGTCACCCCGCACTTGTTGCGGGGTCCATTTTAACAATTTTTTATTAATGATTTTTAACAAAAATTTAATCGCCAAAAATTTTTCGCGTGGAGCAAAAACTTACGACGAAGCCGCCCAGGTTCAGCTTTTCGAGGCGAAAGAATTAGTCGCGCTTATTTCTCCTTACTTAAAAAAAGATTCACAAATTTTAGATTTGGGTTCAGGGACAAGTTTTATTGCGAAGCAGCTTGGGTCTCACGAAATTACCGAAGTTGATATTTCTGTTGAGATGCTCAATTCCTGGCGAGATAGGCCATCAAATGTAAAAGCGATCCAGGCGGATTTTGAAAATCTTCCTTTCGCAGAAAATAGTTTTGATCTGATTATTTCTTCATTCGCCCTGCATTGGATTTCGGATTTTGAAAAAAACTTTTTACGATTTTTTTCGCTGCTAAAGCCAAGTGGTATTTTTGCTTTTTGCTTGCCAACACAAGGCTCTATTGAAGAGCTCGCAGCTTTTAATATTAATGAATTTCCGAGTAATTCTTTAATTAAAAATGCGTTAAAAAAATCCGGATTTAACGAAAAATTTTTTGCGCAAAAAACCATTCAACAAAATTTTCGAACTAATCGCGAGGCTTTGAGATTTTTAAAAAAAATTGGTGCGAATTCTCCTGCAAAAACTAAGTTGCCTTTGAAAGGCTCTGCCTACAAAAATGCGGGTAACTCCCTATCTTGGCACATCTCACACTTCATTTGTATTAAAAATGATCGGTAAAATTTTTAAAAAAATACTCGGCAGATCGCGAGATAAAGAAAATAAAAAGAGCGAAGAAAGTAAAATTTCTACGTCTCTTCACGATAAGGCGAGCAAGGTTCAAAAATTTCTCGAAGAAAGATTTGAGTTCGCGCATGAAGAATTTTACGTCATTAAAAAGAAGTTAGAAGATCTGCGCGAAACCAACTACAATCAGGGCTTGAAGTATCTAGAAAGGGGCGATGTAAGAGATGCAATTTTTCGTTTTCGAATCGTTAAAAAATTCTGGCCCGATCTCTTAGATGCTCATTATTATCTGGCTTACGCACTGACGCTTAACAAAAAACCGCTTAAGGCGAAAGTGATTTTACAAGAGTTGCTGCAACATCATCCAGACTACGATCACAAGGCTCAGGAGCTTTTGAATAAAATAGAAAATATTAGTTCGAATGCTGCGTAGGTTGTTATTTTTACTAATACTTGTTTTTGCCTTTCCTGCTTTTGCTGAGATAGATGATGAGTTCGAAACCTATGAAACCAGTGAGCCTGAGGAGATTTACGATCCCTACGAAAAAATTAATCGTAAAGTTTTCGCGGTTAACGATGTTTTTGATCGCCATTTATTTGGGCCGATTGCCAAAACTTACCGCAAGAGTTTGCCCGAGGGCGTGAGAGACGCGGTACATAATTTTCTTAATAATTTATCGCTGCCGATTTCGTCGGTGAATTCGCTGGCGCAGGGCAAAACAGACAATGCGCTCGCAACTTTTTCTAATTTTTTAATCAACAGTACGGTTGGTCTTGCTGGGCTTTTTGATGTCGCCGGTCGGAAGGGAATTTTTTATAAATACGAAGATTTCGGGCAAACGCTTGGGCGTTACGGAGCGCGATCTGGAGCTTATTTGATGCTGCCAGTTTTTGGTCCAAGTTCAACGCGAGATTTCAGTGGACTTACGGTTGATCGCATGGTTAATCCGATTGGTTTTAACGTTTTTGAAGTTGGCGGAAGAAGAGAAATAGTTCCGGTCGAATATTTTGTCGGGCTTGTTTTGGTTTCTGGAATTGACACTAGGGAGAGCCTAATCGATGTTGTTGACGATGTTCGTCGCGATTCATTTGACCCCTACGCAACGATTCGCAGTGCTTACTTACAGAAGCGTTTAAATGATATTAAGAACTAAACATGAAAAAACTTTTTGCGATTTTATCTCTTTTACTTTTTGTCCAACCAAGCTTTGCAAAAGATGATGCCAAAGCTGTGGAAGTAACAAAATTCGTCGAAGAAATTGGCAATAAAGTTATTATTATTGCCGCTGAAAAAAAAATTCCTGATGCCAAAAGACGCGAGAAAATTGTCGCAGTAATTGACGGCGTAATTGATGCGGAATGGATTGGCAGATTCGTTCTTGGTAAAAATTATAAAACCGCTACAGAAGCTCAACGCGAGCGTTTTACGAGTCTTTATCACAGCTTCATGACCAATACTTACGGCCCGAAATTTAGAGATTATAATGGTCGTAAATTTACCGTAAATGAAGTGATAGAGCAGGGTGGTTTTTACATCGCTAAAACAGAATTTTTGCCGCATGATTCTAACGTGCCGATCTCGGTTGATTTTAGAGTGAAAGAGCGTGGCGGAAAATTGGTGATTCTCGATTTTATCGCTGAAGGAATCAGTTTGATTGAGACACAAAGATCAGAATTTAATTCTGCGATCTCACAAAAAGGGACGGATAAATTCTTGGATGAGTTGGCTGAGAGAGTCGAAAAGTTAAAGAAGCAAAAGTAGAATTTTTGGTAAATATTCGCGCGAAATTGACCCCGCAACAAGTGTGGGGTGACAAATCTTTAGCGCTACTTTTAACCCAGATCCGTCGTTAGAATCATGACAGTATCTCGCTAAGCCTTAATTCTATTGGTCTCGAGCGAGCACCGCACCGGAAGCGTAGCATGCATAGGCTGACGGAGAGGAGCAGAGAACGAGGCTAATAGAATTAAGGGTTAGTAGAGATAATGGCGTGATTCTAATGACGGATCTGGGTTAAACCCGCCCACCAAGCACTTGTTGTTGGGTGGGTGCGTAGCATCAATTTTACCCAATGAAAACTTACAAATCCCTCTGTCCAGCAAAAATTAATCTTTTTCTAAAAGTCGTAGGAAAGCGCGCGGATGGCTTTCACGAGCTAGAATCTTTATTCGCTTTTACTGATTTATCCGACGAACTCTCTGTCGAATTAAGTGACAATTTTTCCCTCGAAATCTCTGGTGAATTTGCCCGATTCGTTGATCAAAAAAATAATCTCTTCGTAAAAATTTTAGATTTTTTTACACGCGAGTTTGCCAATGAATTTAATGTTTCAAGAAAGCTAAAAATCAAAATTGTAAAAAATATTCCAGTTGGTTCCGGTCTAGGCGGAGGCTCGTCAAATGCTGCTTACTTCATCAAGGCATTGAATGAAATTTTTGCGTTAAATCTCGACAAAGAATCGCTGCAAGAAATTTCACTTAAATTTGGTTCCGACATCGCTTTTTTCTTTGAAGATCACGCTTCGATCGTGACTGGTCGCGGCGAAGTAATCGAAAATTTTTCTGAATTTTTGCCGATGAGAGCCTTGTTGATTCATCCCAAAATCAGCCTTAGCACCAAAGTAATTTTTCAAAAACTTGCGGGAAATTTTTCACAGAAAATTACCGCAAGTAAGTTAAAAGAAATGTGGATTGAAGATTTGTTTAATCTGCCAAATGACTTAGAGGGGCCTGCGATTTCAACTTTACCGATTATTGAAGAAATTATTGATCAGCTCAAAAGATCTGGTGCGGATTTTGCTAAGATGTCAGGAAGTGGATCGGCCTGTTTTGGAATTTTTTTTGATGAAGAAAAACTCGCACAAGCTGAAAAGGAATGCGCAAAAAAATTTCCAAATTTTTTCCGAAAGAAAATCGCGATTAAGTAGTCGGTTCTGAATAATCCGCCCACAAGCCACCAACACCATCCCTCGATTAGCTGATCAACTGCCGGTAATTTTAAACCCGCATACTTCATTAGAAGCGCGACAGTTAATTCTAATGACGAATCTGGGTTAAATAATTTTTTGAATCTCGCCGATTAGATTTTTAAACGTGTCGGTTTCGTAGTTATCGTGAACGCCTTGCAAAACAGATGTGACTCGCTCTAAGCCCATGCCGGTGTCGATGCATGGCTTGGGAAGTGGAATCATTTTTCCGTCCTTATGTTTTTCGAACTGCATAAAAACAAGATTCCAGATTTCGATGTAACGATCGCCATTTTCATCTTTGCTGCCAGGCACGTCGCCGAAAATTTTATCGCCGTGATCAAAAAATATTTCTGAACAAGGGCCGCACGGGCCAACATCACCCATCGACCAAAAATTATCGTCAGTTGCGATGCGGATTATTTTTTCTTCCGGCAGGCCAGCAATTTTTTTCCAAAGATTTATTGCTTCATCGTCAGTGTGGTAAACGGTCACTAAGAGCTTGTCTTTGTTGATCTCAAGCTCATTTGTTAAAAGATTCCAAGCATAAAAAATCGCCTCTTCTTTAAAATAATCGCCGAAAGAAAAGTTGCCGAGCATCTCAAAAAAAGTGTGGTGACGCGCGGTGAATCCGACGTTATCGAGATCGTTATGCTTGCCGCCGGCACGCACACATTTTTGCGAAGTTGCCGCGCGTTTAAACTTCGGAACTTCAACGCCGGTGAAGTAGTTTTTGAACTGATTCATTCCGGCATTTGTAAACATCAAAGTTGGATCGTTATGCGGAATCAGTGGGCTCGAAGGCAGAATTTCGTGACCATTTTTCGCGAAATATTCTAAAAATTTTGTACGGACTTCGTTGGTTGTGAGCATGTTTGTTTGTGTTAAAATATTTCCGCCACTCCGCGATCGAGTAACAGTTGATTCAGATAATCCCCTTCATCCGCGATTTTTTGTAGATCAGTTTCTTCGGCATTTTTTGGCAAGAAAATATCGGCGACGTAACGGTTGTAGATGTCAGTTTTGATGCTTTTTAAGATGAAGAAAGGCGCGGTTTTTAGAATTTTTTCTAACTCTTTTGTCGCCTTTTTCCCGTCTTCAGTTTTGCTTTCTGCGGTGTTGATTTTGGCGAGCCGGATAATCTCTTCGTGAAAAATTCCAAATCCCAAATCGATGTTAGCGTGAAGGGTGTCGCCATCGACGATGCGCTTGAGAAAGGCTTTGTAAGTGTAGACCTGCTTTGGTGTTGCGGCGGATTTAACGGGCTTTGATCCTTTCATCAAAACCACTTGTGCGCCGCGGGGAAGTAACTCGTTAACTTCGCGAAAAATCCCAAATCCACAGTCAAAAAACTTTTTGTCCGAGCCGATCACCTCAAGGATTTTGTAAGTAAAAACCTTGCCACGATATGGTTGAATTTTTGTTTGATGCGAAACCTGGTCTTTGACCGCTTCTTCACTTTCATGTTGATTGGAACTCTGATCGTCGGAGGTTTTTCTTTTACTGGCTTCGGCCTGTAACTCGTCCGAATCCCAGGAATTTTCGCGCACTAGATCTTCCAAAATTTTTCTTTCATCAACTTCTTTGACGCCGCTAAGGACGCGGTAGTGGCTCCAGTTTAATTTCGGATCATCTTTCGGAAGTTTGGGGTAGGTTTGAAAAAAGCTGCGCATTTTGTAGAGCACGGTGCCGCTGATTTTAGTGTCACGCTCTAGCTGTTGAATCAGGTGTTTGCCGTAAGTTTTTTCATCTTTTTTTTCTAAGTCGCGATCGATTATTTTACCGATTTTCCAGGCCATTTCAACTTTGTTGCGCAGAATTTTCTTTCCGGCTTGTTTGATCGAAAGTCGAACCTGCTTAAGGATTTTTTGGTAACCGCTTTTTGTGATTTGCATTGTGAGTTTTATTTCGGGATCGCCGCCTGCGCGGGGTCCAGGAAAGCATTTTTTTACAAAGATTCTCGCCGCGCGGCAAGTTTTAGGCTAGGCCAAATCATTCTGGCTCTAGGCTTGCCAGCTCAACTCGTTTTTTACCACTTCAAAACTACAGATCCCCAAGTTAGCCCGCCACCTAGAGCCTCAAGGACTACGACATCTCCATCTTTAATCTTTCCTTGTGAGTTCGCGTGATCGAGGGCGAGTGGGATTGATGCGGCAGAGGTGTTGGCGTGTTTTTGTACGGTGACGATAACTTTTTCTTCGGGCAGTTCGAGACGAGTGGCAACGGCATTCAAGATGCGCAGATTTGCTTGGTGAGGAACGAGGAGGTCGATGTCTTTTGTGGTCAATCCAGCTTTGGCCAGTGTGGCGATAACCGACTTCACCATCTTGTCGACCGCGTGCTTAAAAACTTCTTTCCCAGACATTTCGATGAAGCCAGTTTTTTGATTCAAAGCAACGCCACCACTGGTTTTAAGGATGTCGTTAAGGGTGCCGTCGGAGTATAAACTGCTAGCGATGATACCTCTTTTTTTATTCGGATTTTGATCTTCGGTCGCTTGCAAAATCACCGCGCCAGCGCCGTCGCCGAAGAGCACACAGGTGTTACGATCTTGCCAGTTAACTATGCTAGAAAGTTTGTCAGCACCGATGACGAGAGCATTTTTTACTTGGCCAGATTTGATGAAACTATCTGCGGTGGTGAGGGCGAAAACGAAGCCAGAACAAACTGCTTGGATGTCAAAAGCGAAAGCAGATTTCGCCCCGATTTTGGCTTGAACTGTTGTGGCGGTGGCGGGGAAGGTGAGGTCTGGCGTAGTTGTCGCGACGATGATCATCTCGATTTCTTCAGCCTTTAATCCAGAATTTGCGATCGCTTTTTTTGCGGCTGCGGCGGCTAGGTCGGAAGTTAACTCATCTTCAGCGGCGATGTGGCGCTGGGTGATTCCAGTGCGCTCAACGATCCATTCATCAGAAGTATCGACGGTTTTTATGAGATCAAAGTTAGTAACGATTTTTTGCGGAAGATGTGAGCCGGTGGCGATGATTCTACTTTGCATGATTTTGCTGCTGCAGCTCGTGGATGATCTGCTCGTTGATTTTATTTTCGACCAAAGAGATCGCGACTTTGATCGCGTTAGAAAGAGCAAGAACGTCGGCACTGCCGTGACTCTTAACTACGACGCCATTCAAGCCAACTAACATCGCGCCGTTGTGAAGGCGAGGATCTACTGCTTTGATGGATTTAGAAAGTGAAACGCTGGCGAGTAGGTAGCCGATTTTTGACCAGATCGAATTTTTGAAACCTTCTTTGACTAGGCCAGAAACCATCTTGGCCATGCCTTCGATGGCTTTGAGGGCGATGTTTCCGGTGAAGCCATCTGTTACTACGACGTCAACCGTTCCTGCGGCGATGTCGTTGCCTTCAACGTAACCATAAAACTGATCTTTGAGGGCGCTGTTTCTAAGCATTTCGGCGACGTTACGCACTTCTTCGTGACCTTTAAGTTCTTCTGATCCGACATTCAACACGCCGATCGATGGCTTAGAAAGTTTGAGTACTGCGCGAGCAAAAGCTGATCCCATCACGGCAAACTGGAATAAAACATCAGCGCTACATTCAACATTCGCGCCCATGTCTAAAAAGACTGTCGCCTGTTTTTTTGCGTTAGGAATGCAGGTTACGATAGCCGGGCGATCGATCGAAGGCAGCATGCGCAAAACGATTTTGGAGATCGCCATCAAGGCGCCGGTATTTCCGGCTGAGACAACAACATCAGCGCGACCATCTTTCACTGAATCGATGGCTAAACGCATGCTGGAATTGGTGCCGCGACGTAATGCGGTCGAAGGTTTTTCGTCAGAAGAAATAAAATCGTCAGTGTGAATCAAGTCAAAACGACCTTTGAGATATCGGCAGTGGTCGATAATCGGAAGAATTTTTTTTGAATCTCCGAACAGCAAAAAATGCGCATCGAAGTTAGTTGAAGCGATCTTATCCGCCCCCTCGATGACAACTTGAGGAGCTCTATCTCCTCCCATGCAGTCTAGTGCGATTGTGATTTTTTTAGCCACGTTGGAAGGCTATTCTTCTTGCGAAGGCTTCTTTTTTTTGTCAGCGATAACCTTTCTACCTTTGTAAAAACCATCAACGGAAATGTGGTGTGAAAGTTTGAATTCTCCGGTAGTTTTATCGGTTGTAACATTCGGAAAATCAGCTTTGAAAGTTCCGTTGCTACCTCTTCTCATGCCACTACGGGAGATCGATTTTTTCTTCTTAGGGACTGCCATTGTTACTTAGTTTTGAGTATTTAAAAAAGGGCGGGCAAGGTAGGAACGACTTCACTAAACACAATGAAAAATTTCTTAAAAATATTTTTTCTTTTCACCATAATCTTCCCCTTGGCTTCTTGCGTTTCAAGACTAGAGAAACATGGCTACATGTTTGAGCTATCTGATTACCAACTGGTGCAGGATGGCGTGACAAGTAAAGAGAGAGTTTCAAAACTAATGGGATCGCCAACTCTTGTTGCCAGCTTCGACGATGATGAGGTTTGGATTTATTACTCAGAAGACGTAAATCATTTTTTATTCTTCAAACCAAAAATCGTTGAGCGGAAAATTTTTGCACTACGCTTCAATCAATTTGATGTTGTCAGTGAGTTACGAAATATTGGTTTAGAAAATGAATTTAAGGAGATGGATTTTGTTTCTAGCTATACTCAAGTCGACGATCATGAACAAGGATTATTCAAATCATTTTTTGACAATATTGGGCAAATTAGACCGCAGAAATAAGATTATTTTTCTTTCGCTTTTTCTGATTTTTGCTTGCGCAAAAGTGAATTTTTTTCACACGGAGATTTCTTGTCCAGGCAAGTCGGTGATATTAATTAGATACGCGACTTTGGAAGAGGTGAGGGCGTCGATCACCAAAGGAATTGAAGATAAAAAACGATTCAAAACTACCGAAAGCTACACGGTTATTCTCGTGTCGGGCAACCGCTCAGCTATGGTAAAAATTCCGCCGGAAGAAATGTTGAAATGCTCGCTGCGCGCGATTCCGGTGGCGAATCCGGATAAAAATATTACTAAAGATACCGACTACTAAATTCTAAGATCGACATGCCCGCAGAACTAAACATCAACGCATCTCTCGTGTGCCAACTGATCGCTGCGCAGTTTCCAGAGTGGGGCAATCTTGTAGTTCGGCCGGTTGAAGTTGATGGGCATGATAATCGAACTTTTCATCTTGGTGATGAGATGCTTGTAAGGATGCCGAGTGCTGAGTGCTACGCGCAGAAGGTGCTTAAAGAGCAGCATTGGCTGTTGAAGCTTGGGCCGTTATTGCCGATGCCAATTCCCGTTCCTTTAAAGATGGGCGTTTCCGCTGATATTTATCCTTGGCATTGGTCGGTTTACAAATGGCTTGAGGGTGAGAATGCAAGTGTGGAGAGCATCGCGGACCTCAATCAATTCGCAACTGATCTAGCCGAATTCCTTCTCGCCTTGCAAAAAATCGATTCTTCTGACGGGCCACCAGCGGGGCCGCACAATTTTTTTCGTGGCGGATCGTTAAAAGTTTACGATGATGAAACGCGTCAAGCGATTGCAGCTTTACGTGGTGAGATTGACGTAAATGCGGCGACCGAATTGTGGGAAGAGGCGCTGGAGGCTACTTGGCACGGCGCGCCAGTTTGGATTCACGGAGATGTCAGTGCAGGAAATCTTCTGGTTAAAAATGGAAGCCTAAGTGCCGTAATCGATTTCGGTGGCTTGGGCGTAGGCGACCCAGCGTGCGACCTCACAATCGCTTGGACATTCTTGTCGAAAAAAAGTCGCGAAACATTTCGAGCGGCAATAAATCTCGACGCCGCCACTTGGTCTCGCGCCCGCGGCTGGGCTCTGTGGAAAGCCCTAATCACCCTTGTCGAATTTATTCACTCCAACCCAAAAAAAGCAGCAAACGCCAAATACGTAATCGATGAAGTGATTGCTGAGCATCGAACTTAAACCCAGATCCGTCATTAGAATCAAGCCATTATCTCTACTAACCCTTAATTCTATTAGCCTCGTTCTGCGCTCCGCTCCGTCAGCGTATGCATGCTACGCTTCCGGTGCGGTGCTCGTCCGAGACTAATAGAATTAAGGGTTAGCGAGATACTGTCATGATTCTAATGACGGATCTGGGTTAAAGTTCGTCATTGCGAGCGCAGCGCGGCAATCCACGCCAACTCGAAATGGATTGCCGCGCGTAGCTCGGAGTGACGGAGTGTTTGGTTTTTTCAGAAACTATCTTTAGTAATCGCTAAACCAATCTCCAACTTCCTTCATTCGCAAAAATTTCGTGGAGCATTTTGTTGTTGATGCCGTGACCAACTTTCGAAGCGGTAAAGTGGCCGACGATGAAGTGGCCGGCGAGAAACATGTCGCCCAAAAAATCGAGAGTTTTGTGACGGGCGAATTCGTCTTTGTAGCGCAATCCGCCTTCATTCACCACGCCGTCATCATTAACGACGATCGCATTTTTAAGTGATCCGCCTTTGGCTAATCCTAGTTTGTGCATCTGTTCGATTTCATGCTGAAAACAGAAAGTGCGGGCGCGGCTGATGTCGTTTTTGAAAGAAGTTAGAGTTGAGTGGTAATCAAATTTTTGTTGCGGGATGTGCTTGTGATTGAAGTCAACATGCAGGTCGAGCGAAAATTCTGGCGAGGGAGTTAGTTCAATAAATTTATCGCCAAATTTATCGCCAAGGGGATTTTTTTCTTCGACACGAATTGTTTTGATGATTTCGATGATGCGACGTTGTTCAGCTTGGATATTGATGCCAGAGCATTCAATCAAAAACATAAAAGGCGCCGAAGAGCCATCCATGATTGGAATTTCTTCGCCGTTTAATTCAACGATTAGGTTATCAATTCCACTTCCCCAGATTGCCGCCATCAAGTGCTCGATCGTTGCAACTCTAGTACCAAATTCGTTAGCGACGGTTGTGCCAAGATTGGTGGCGATAACATTTTTGTAGTTAGCTTTAATTTCATTTTTGCCTTGTTCGACATCAACTCTACGGAAAATAATTCCACTGTTGCATGGTGCCGGAAGTAGCGTCATTGTTACGTCAGCGCCACTATGCAATCCGACGGAGTTGCAGCTGATTTTACTGTTAATCGTTTTTTGGGAGATGTTTAACATTTTGAATAAGAATCTCGGATAATTTAAACTTTAGACCGGCTTAGACCGGCTTAGACCAGGGCCACTTAGCGCTAGCTCTTCCGTTGACCGCAACGACATTTGTAATCATGTCGTAAGCGGTAACTTTATTTTTGGTGAAAAGATGAATTTGCACCCAAAGCACGAAAACTATTCCAAGAAAAATATTAACATCTGAAGAGGTCAAAGCTTGGTAAAGAGTGGCTTCGTAGCGAATTTGGTAGGTGAGCAAATAAAATAAAAACACGAAGGGCAGCAGCGAAAGAAAGTAGTGAAGCATGCCACGATTGAAGGTGATCGGAAGGTCGTTCTTCCTTGTTAGCATTATTTTCATCGCCCGTTTTCCGATTGTGCCATTCCAAGCAGAAGAGTTTAAGTAAGAGTGATAAACCGCGCCAATTATCACGATGAAGGCGTAGAAGATTAGCATGTAGTAGAAGAAGGGATGATGAATGATGAAGTTGATATGCTCGGGAGTATTTTTTGGAATGTCAGTGCCAAACTCAGTTTTGAATTCCAAGATAAAATCGAGCATTTTTTGATTCAGCCACAACATTCCAATCATCTGCGCAAAAAAAGCGCGGATGAGCAGAGTGATCCAAACATCCATCACCGCTGCAGAGCTGCGCTTGAGCGAGCTCGCGTATTTTTTATTTTTATTTCCGAAGAGAAGAAGTTTGTTAATGTTCATAACCGAGTTTTGTAAGCTTAATTTTTTTGCCGCTATCGAAGAGAGTCACCTTGCATTTCTTCGCGGCAGTAAATTTTCCGATGCAGGTTAAATCAAGTTTCATCTGCTTTGCCAAGATAGAAATTTTTTTCTGATTTTTAGGATTAACCGAAAAAATTAATTCGTAATCATCGCCGGCAGAAAGCAGCTCAAGTGGATTTTTTGTGAGTTTAGAAAATATGTTTTTTGCGATGGGAATTTTTTCGAGATGGATTTCAGCCTTTAGTTGCGAGGCTTCACAAAGATGTTGTAAGTCAGCAAGTAAGCCATCCGAAACGTCAATCGCGCATTTTGCTAAATTTTTTTCGAGTAATTTTTTACCGAGTTCGATGCGCGGAGTTGGAAAAAAATGACGATTTATAAAATATTTTGATGCCTTGCTAACCCTGCCCAAAAAGGCATCGCCAATCGATCCAGAAACATAAATCAAATCCTCATCTTTTGCGGCGTTACGGGCCAGGATTTTTCCATTTTTTGTTTTGCCAAAAATCGTGACAGAGAAAAAAAGTTTTTCTGATGAAACAGTGTCTCCACCAATCAAATAAAGATCGAATTCATCTTGA
The DNA here is from genome assembly GCA_945871805.1 of Rhizobium sp. Q54. Lineage (GTDB taxonomy): Bacteria > Pseudomonadota > Alphaproteobacteria > Rickettsiales > UBA1997 > UBA2645. The sequence continues at coordinate 14,445 of CAMBXE010000019.1, forward strand.
ACTGATTTTAATCCACGGGCGAAATCGCGTAAAAATTTCTCGTCAGTATTTTTATTTTTAGAAAATCCAAGCATGTAGCAAAGTGGCGTGGCACCAGAAGCAGCGAGGTCGGAAAGATTGGTGCGTAAAAGTTTGGAAGCGATTTTAAATCCACCATCGGCACGCAAAAAATGCACATCTTCAACGAACATGTCTTTGCTGATTACGAGATCAGAAATTTGCGCGACATCATCGACAAGCCCGCGCGCAGCCTTTTGGTTTTTGGTAAGTGGTTTAAAAAATTTTTTGATGAGTTGAAATTCTTGCATAAAAAAAGGCCACCCCTCGACTAGCTTAGGATGGCCTTTGGTGAATTATTTTACTTCTGATCCGCCGTGTTTTTTAACTTTGGCTTTCTTTTCTTTTTTCTCAGTTTTCTTTTCAGTTTTCACTTCAACTTTAGAAGCTTCTTCTTTTTTAGCTGAATATTTGTTGGCGCTAGTTTCTTTGTTTGCACCAAATTTTGCACAAGAAGCAACGAAAGTTAGAGCAACGAGGCAAGCGATTAATTTTTTCATTTTATTTTATTTTAAGTTGGGCTGCTGCGTGTGTTTGAGAGGTGGCGCAAGCTATGAAAGAATTTTGACTTGTCAATTGTTCGCAGTGATAAATATCGTTATATTTCCGTCTCACTTAAAAATTTAAACATGATCAAAACAGAATTTCTAAACAGCATTAAATCTGAACTTGAAGCAATTCGCGGAGCCGGACTTTCCAAAGATGAATATCAAATTATTTCGTCACAATCTTCGAATATCGAGATCCTTCACAAAGGCGTAAAAAAGAATTTGCTCAACTTCTGCGCTAATAATTATTTGGGTTTGGCGAGTAATAGAAATGTGGTTGAGGTCGCTAAAAAATCTCTCGATGAATATGGGCTTGGTACCGCTTCCGTGCGTTTTATTTGCGGCACTTTTGACATTCACAAAAAGTTTGAAACTAAGCTCGCTGAGTTTTTGGGATTCGAAGATGTGATCACTTTTTCTTCATGCTTCGCAGCTAATGGTGGCGTGTTTTCTACGTTGCTCGACGCCGAAGATGCAATAATTTCTGCCGATCTAAATCACGCGAGCCTTATCGACGGAATCAGGCTGTGCAAGGCTGCGCGCTACTTTTATAAATTTGACGACATGGCAGATTTAGAAAAAAAATTACAAGAAGCGCAAAAACATAAAAATCGTTTACTGGTCACCGATGGCGTATTTTCAATGGATGGCGACATTGCCGATCTAAAAACAATCTGCGATTTAGCTGAAAAATATGACGCGATAGTTTTGGTTGATGACTCACACGCGACCGGATTTATCGGCGAAAACGGCCGCGGAACTCCAGAATTTTGTGCTGTTGAAGGTCGTGTCGACATCATAACTTCAACCCTGGGTAAAGCCTTGGGCGGAGCAGGCGGAGGCTTTATTGCTTCGCGCAAAGAAATCATCGAAAAATTACGCAACAAGGCACGTCCTTATCTTTTTTCTAATAATATTTTGCCGGCAGTTGCTGCAGCGGGAATCGAGATTCTCGACATGATTTCACACTCAAAAACTTTGATCAAAAAGCTCAGCGACAACACCGCTTACTTCCGTAAAAAAATGGTCGAAGCGGGTTTTGACGTGCGCGATAAAAACGGCGTGCACCCAGTAGTTCCGGTGATGCTTGGTGATGCATTACTTGCGAGCAAATTCGCCAAGATGATGATCGAAGAAGAAGGAATTTATGTGATTCCTTTCTCTTTTCCGGTTGTGCCAAAAGGTGAGGCGCGCATCCGCGTTCAAATTTCTGCTGCGCATGAAAAAGATCATCTAGACCGCGCCGTTGAAGCCTTCATCAAGGTTGGCAAAAAATTAGAAGTTCTGTAATCGATGAAAAAAATCATTCTGTTTCTTTTGCTTTCTTCCCTTTTTTCATGCGCTACGCGTGAGGAAAGGGCGCAGAAAAATCTGCATTTAGCCTGGAATGATTATTTCGAGAGAAGCCTTGACCAGACTGCGTCAGTTGAGGTTTTAGTTGCTACAAATCGCAAACCAAAGAACGAATCTTTCACTTGCGACGACGGTCAATTTAGCGTTAATCTCGATGGCGTTAAGCGCTTCGGTCGCTGCAAAATTAATGTGTCGAAAAATCACGTAGTTGGCGAGATCAACATAACGCAAAATGGTTTAAAAATTCTTGCTGCGAATTCTTTACCGGAAAAAGATTTGATCGCGGAAATAAAAAAATCTGAACGTAAGCCGCTAGTTTTTGTTCACGGTTTTAATGTTCGCTACCAAGAGGCCGTCCTACGCGCAGCTCAGATCGCGTATGATTTAAAATATCAGGGCCCTGTCGTTTTATTCACTTGGCCCGCCGGCGCAGCTGATGGAATCTTTAAAGAAAAAATGATGAATGAAACCTACGCAAACAACTCTGCCAACGCTCAAGGCTCAATCGAAGATTTCAAAAAATTCCTCCTCTTGCTACAAGAAAACGACATCAAGATTAATTTGATGGTGCATTCGATGGGTCATCAACTAGCGCTTCCGGCCTTGAAATCATTGGCTGAATTGAATCCAAAAAAACCTTTGATCGATCAATTAATTTTGAATGCGCCGGATTTTGATGTTACTGAATTCAGATCTTTTACTGCTCAGCTAAAAAAAATTAGCGATCGCACCACTCTTTACTGCTCAGAAAATGACAAGGCGATGTTCGTCTCGAAAGCTTTTAACAGCAGTGGCGAAAGACTCGGCTCATGTGTTTTTATTAACGAGATTGACGTAATAAATGTCGGCTTAATCGACGATCCAACTCTCGGCTTAGGCCACGGATATTACTCATCGCGCGCGGTTTTGGGGGATGTTACTCAGCTGTTATTTGGCATCGATGCAAGCAAGAGGTCATTCATCGCAAAGTCAGATCCTTACAATCGTTACAAATATTTTTTACGAAAATGAAAATGAAAAAAATTCGCCAAGAAGATCACCCAGCTTTACAGATTAACAAAAAACAGATCATGATCAAAGCCACGACTTTCGCGCTTAAAATCGTGATCGTAACTTCGGCAATCGCTTACCTAATCGCTAAAAAATTATGATCGATTTCGAGCTCGCTCCTTTTGCTGTTGATGAGACTAAGTCACGCGGGCGGCTGCATCACGAGGTTTATGATGATTCAAAATTTCGTTCAATTTTTGGTCGTGATCGTGATCGCATTATTAATTCTTCGGCCTTTCGACGGCTGCAATACAAGACGCAGGTTTTTGTAAATCACGAAGGAGATCACTACCGCACACGCCTAACTCACTCGCTTGAAGTTGCGCAAATCGCGCGTTGGATCGCGGGCGCGCTCAAGGTTAACAAGGATTTAGCCGAGATTGTTTCGCTTGCTCACGACCTGGGTCACACCCCTTTTGGTCATGCCGGAGAAGATGCGCTAGACGAGAAGATGCAACCCTTCGGTGGCTTTTCGCATAATGTTCACGCGCTTAAAATTATCACCAAACTTGAAACGCGTTTCATAGAATTTGAAGGTTTGAATTTGTCTTGGGAAATGCTCGAAGGCGTGGTGAAGCATAACGGCCCAGTGACTCAAGAGGAAGATTACATCAGAGAATATAACGCTGCGCAGGATTTAGATTTAAAAAACTTCTCCTCACTCGAAGCGCAAATTTCCGCGATTTCCGACGACATCGCCTATAATAATCATGACATTGAAGATGGTTTGCGCGCTGATTTATTTAAGGTCGAAGAACTTTTTTCTTTGCCGGTAATCGGAAAAATTTACCAAGAAATTCTCGCCAAACATCCAAAAATAAAACACGAGATGCTGGTCGGTGAAGCCAAGAAACGTTTCACTCTAGAGATGGTATTGAATGCAATCGAGCAGACGAAAAAAAATCTCAGCGCGAATAAAATCAAAAGCGAAAAAAACGTGCGCGAAGTCGGAAAACTTCTTGTTCATTTTTCTTTCGAGATGGAATTCGCCCATCAAGCGTTGAAGAAATTTTTGATGGAAAATATGTACCGCCACTCAACCGTAAATCGCATGACTGCCAGCGCAGAAAAAATCGTCGGCGGCCTTTTTGATTTCTACATGAGCTCACCAAGCTGCCTTCCGTATGAACGCGCCGCCATCGCTACAAAAATTTCTGACCAGAAAAAATTAGCAATCCTGATCTCTGACTACATCGCCGGCATGACCGATCGTTACGCGATTAAAGAGTTTGATGAGCTGCTCTAGTTTTCTAGATCTTCGCTGATCAAGGGGGATCGAGCGAAGAGAATGGAGCGCCAAGAGCAATGCCCCCATTTTTTAAGACACTCTCTCCCTCCTCAAATTGATGAAATCCCAGCTTAATTTTAATCCATCAATTTTCAGGAGAAATTATGCCAAGAGGCTATCCCGCTTTAAACGGAACTGAAAAAAAAGAAATCATCCATCGCGTCACAGATAATGGTGAGAAGGTATCAGAGCTGTCCAAAGAATATGGCGCTGTTTCAAAGACCATTTACAAGCTGTTGGGGCCGAAAGCTAATCAATCAAGCGCGATGCTGGAGTTGTCAAAGCTTAGACGTGAGAACAAGGCTTTGCTTTCAATTATCGGATCACTGGTTGTCGAGTCGAAACTCGGAAAAAAAAGCGCTAAGAAAAAAGCGATCATGAAGCATTCTTCTTCATCTGCCCAAGGTGGTTTTGACCTTGGCAGAAAGTCCGTTGCCGGCAAATCTGCTGTCACGACGCAAATTGGAATTTCTCGGCAAAATCTTTATTACCAGCCAAAGCTTCCGGCAAAAGATCTTGAGTTAAAAAATAAAATTGAAGCAGTTGGCTTAGAGTATAAATCTTACGGTTATCGACGCATCGCCATTGACTTAGGAGTTAATCACAAGCGAGTTCATCGCGTGATGAAGCTCTTTGGTCTTGAGGTGAGAAGGTCGCTAAATCGACGGCCAAAAGTTAAACCCAGATCCGTCATTAGAATCACGTCATTATCTGCTAACCCTTAATTCTATTAACCTCGTTCTGCGCTCCGCTCCGTCAGCGTATGCATGCTACGCTTCCGGTGCGATGCTCGTCCGAGACTAATAGAATTAAGGCTTAGCGAGATACTGTCATGATTCTAATGACGGATCTGGGTTTAAACTGAGAAAAATCTAACCTTTTGAAGTTGATTTTATTCAGATTGAAGTTTCCAGAATCAATTCCATTACTTAAGGGGACTAAACAGTTACAGAAATTAATCTTGAGAATAATCCCAAGTTTTATCTTTTCGTTGCAGTCGATAGAATAGCGCAGTGAATCAATCGAACAATTAAAGGCGCCACAATAAAAATCGATCACTCCGACAGCATAATTCAATTCGAAAAACACCTTCAGGAATTTCTTCTTGTCTACAATTTTGCGAAGAAATTAAAGTCTTTGAAGTTTAAAACGCCTTTCGATTTTTTGACTGAAAAGTTTAAAAATAATCCGAAGATTTCTTATCAGAATCCGAGCCATTACTCGAGGGGAGTAAGCATCGCGTCAACAGCGCGGTTAAATCCTTCGGCTAATGCAGCTGCAAAAAAAACCTTCTACCTCAGCTTTTGGCTCTGGCGTAATAAATTTGGAGATGGGTGGTGAGGCTATTAGTAGAAAATAAAAAAGTTTTTGCGCTGTTGTTGCTCCTGTGTTCCTGCGGTGGAGGAGGTGGCGGTGGAGGCGGCAGTAGCGGTCCGAGCATTAGTTACGGCAATCCATCTTGGATTTCTTCAGTTTCTACCGAGCAAGTCGATGTCTACAAAACCACAGAATACGACGCGCAGTGGGGTCTAAATAAAATCAATGCCGCTAAGGCTTACGCGCTACTTGCTGCAAATTCTAAAACGGTAGCAGGAAGTGGAATTAAGATCGGCATCGTCGACACTGGCGTACAAATAAATCACGTCGAAATTGCTGGTAATTACAGTGCTTCAGGCAGTTACGATTACGTTAATGGCGATTCCAATCCAAGTGACGACAATTCTCACGGAACCCACGTAGCCAGCATTGCCGCCGGTGTAAAAGATAATTCTGGAATGCATGGAGTTGCTTACAATGCGACAATCATCGCTGAAAAAGTTTTAGATTCTTCCGGAGATGGATGGAGTGACGACATCGCCGACGGCATTACTGGCGCGGTTACAGCGGGAGCAAAAGTAATTAATCTGAGCATCGGCAGTTCATCTGAACCAGATCTGTACTACAAAACTGCACTAACTACGGCAAAAAATTCTGATGTTCTTTCTATTTCTGCAACTGGCAATAGCGCGGCTTCACAGCCTGATTATCCAGCTTACTACGCTTCTGATTCTAGTTTAGCTGGTTACGTTTTAGCCGTTGGCGCGCTTGCTTACGACGGCTCAATCGCCAGTTACAGTAATTATTGTGGCGATGCCAAGAGCTACTGCCTCGTTGCTCCAGGAGGCTCTAATGACGGTATTTCGTCCCATGCAATTTACGCGGCGATTCCAACTGACAGCTACGGAACAAAGAGCGGAACCTCAATGGCCACCCCCCACGTTGCCGGTGCGGCTGCGGTGCTTCGTGGCGCCTGGACATTTTTAACCGCGCCGCAAGTTTCGCGGATTTTACTTACCTCGGCCAACAGAAGTTTTGGCGGCTACAGCGACGCGATCTACGGCCAAGGCATTCTAGACCTCTACGCAGCAGTGCAGGCACAAGGTCAAAACACGCTTGGATACGGAACCAGCGTGGTTTCATCGAGTGGTTACGACGTCGGAACTTCCTCAATCAGCAGTAGTACAATTTTTGGCGATGCCTTCGCGAGCAACGTCGCACCGCAACTTTCCTCGGCAATTTTTTACGATGATTACGGTCGCGATTACAAAGCATCTTTGGGTAATAAAATCATTACAAACCGAGGCCACGCCTACGATGCATCGAGTCTGATGTTTAATAATACGAGTTACAAAACTGTGCCACTTAACTTGGGCAGTAGGGCGCAGATTCGTTTTAATCTCGCCGACTACAAAAATCCTGACGCGCCAAATGAGCTTGGCTTGAAATATGCGACACTAGATCGCTCGCAAGATCCGCAGCGAATTAATGCCGGCAATGGCTTCTCCTTTACAAAAAATTCTTCGGAAATTTTGCCGAACTCTAAATTTGGTTTTGCTTTCAATTTTGATGAAATTTCCGCGCAGCAAAATTTTTCAAATTCCGGATTTATTCTACAGAATGCTTTTGCGGCAAATCCTTACCAATCCTTTCTAAATCAAGCTTCATCGGGATTGCAAAATAGTCGAAAATTTAATCAGGCTTTTTTTGATCAAAGTTTTTTACAGAAAAAAATGGCCCTGCGTTTTTCTTACCAAGAGTCTCGCGACGCTACGACTAAGCAGAATCAGCTCCTTGATTTTGGCCTCACTTTCAAAAGTCTTACCTTCTCTTTTGGCAATCTTACCGAGTTTCAAAATAATATTTTAAACTCGAAAAACCTTGGGGCGTTTGAATCGCCGGGCAATACAAAAACTTCTTACTTCAAAATTTCTCTCAAAGAAAAACTTTTTAAAGATCTTCAATTGCTCGCGAATTTTTCCGAAGGCGTTTCAAAAATTAATGGCAATGAACGCGGAATTTTTCGTGAGTTCAGCGACGTACGCAGTCGTAGCTTCTCAGTCGCTTTGCTTTGGCAAAATTTCGGCGTAAATTATTTCGAACCAATGCGCGTTTACCGCGGAAAAGTTAAGTTCGACATTCCGATCGCGCGCGACGATGCCGGAAATTTGTACCGCTACCAAGGCATGGCCTCGCTCGCTCCGCAAGGTAGAGAGCGAGATTTAGAATTTTTTTATTTTCACGATTTAAACGATTCTTCTCAGATCAAATTCAGTTTTCTAACCCAACACCAAGCGGCAAACATCAAGGGCGCGCCGACAAATCTCTTGGGAATGATTGGCTACAAAAAAATGTGGTAACCCTCCTGGATCCCCGTCTGCGCGGGAATGAATAGTAGAGTTTGTACCTCCAGCGTCATCCCCGCGTAGGCGGGGATCCAGGATTATTCGTCACAAGTAATTTGTTTCCGTTAAAAAAATTCTTTCCACCGGCTTGCAAAACAGTTTCCTCTAAATACTTTGCCGCGCCTCATCTGCCCTCAGTAAAAATATCAAACAAAAACAATGATCAAAATTCGTCTTTCACGCGCCGGAAGAAAAGGTGTGCCATTCTACCACATTCTTGCAACTAACAGCACTTCACCACGCGATTCAAAATTCTTGGAAAAGCTCGGCACCTACAACCCATTGCTCGGAGATTCAAACGAGAAGCGCGTTACTCTTAACAAAGAACGCATCGAACATTGGCTTTCTGTTGGTGCACAACCAACTGAAAAAGTTGCAAAATTCTTGATCTCTCTTGGCGTAAAAGGTGCAGAAAAGCACAAGCCAGATTTCACTCCAAAAGCAAAAGGTTCTAACTTGAAAAAGAAAGCTGCAGCTCAAGCGGTTAAAGAAAAAGAAGCTGCCGCTGCAAAATCTGAAGAAGTTGCTGCAGCTTAGCGACTTTTCACGATTACTCATTGCCTCAGGTAACGCGGGAAAGATTTCAGAAATCTCCGCGTTGCTTACCCCCTTTGGAATAAAATCCATTCCAGCCTCTCAGTTCAATCTTCCTGAGCCCGAAGAAACGGGAAAAACATTTGCTGAAAACTCTCTAATCAAGGCAAAATTTTACGGCGAAAAAACTGGAATTGTTGCTCTCGCTGACGATTCCGGCCTTTGCATCGAAGCCATGAATGGCGAACCCGGGATTCACTCCGCACGTTTCGCGCAAAAAAATTTTCCTGAAGCCTTCGAAAAAATTTCCAAAAAAATCAAAAAAAATCCCCGCGCTTACTTCGTCTGCAATCTAACTATTTTTGATCCGGAGAAGAATTTTTCGATTTCTTTCGAAGGTCGAGTCGACGGAACTTTAATCTTCCCACCTCGCGGAGACAAAGGCTTCGGCTACGACCCAATTTTCATCAAAGATGGAATGACCAAAACTTTTGGCGAAATCGATCCGCAAGAAAAAGATCAAATTTCGCATCGCGGCGAGGCGTTTAAAAAGTTGATTAATTGGCTGAAGCCCTAATTCATTTTTCAGTGTTTCGCGTTTTTTTGTTCGTCATTGCGAGCGCAGCGCGGCAATCCAGTGCGTGTCGAGATGGATTGCCGTGCTGCGCTCGCAATGACGAGGTTAGATCGCAACATTACTGCGAAAAGTGCCCACGTCAGGGGTGACGTGACAAGTGCGAGGACCTCAAGGAAGAGGTGCAAAATTCTAATTTTCCCAGCGCTGGGAAAATTAGAAAAAAATCAAAAACCAATGACTGAAATTGCTCTCGTCGGCTACGAAAATCTTCTCATCGAAATTCAAAAACAAATTGCGCAAGCGCAGCAAAACGTCGTTCAAAACATCGCGCGACAAAAGGTCGTAATGGCTTGGAATGTGGGGAAAATAATTGACGAGCATTTGTCACGTAACGACAAAACTGGTTACGGAGAAAAATTGATGGAGAAGTTGGTGCAAGACACCGCGCTTTCCGACAACAGTCTCTACAGAATGCGTAGCTTCTACCAATCCTACCCAAAATTGCCCAAAGATGAAAAGCAGCTCAACTGGACTCACTACCAAACACTCAGCGGCGTAAAAAAAGATGAGGAAAGAAAGCGTTTGGAAAATCTGGTCAGAGACAATTCTTGGACTACTGACGACCTCCAAACCGAAGTCAAAAAGTTGAAAACAAAAAAGCCGCTTAGGAGGAAAAAATTGCTCAAAACAAAACTTCATCCCGAGCGCGGTCAATTATTTTCTTACCCACTAATCAAGCTCGAGAACGCAGACGTGACCTGCATCGATTGTGGATTTAATTTTTTCCGCGAGGTCGAAAATAAGTCGAAAAATTTGCAAAATGTTGACGTAATTAAGAAAGACGAAACCTACTCACTCAAAAAATCTGACAGTCATCCGCGCAAATTTAACACCTACAAAGCCTACTTGGATCGCGTTGTCGACGGCGACACCATTCGCGTTACGATCGATCTCGGCTTCAAAACTTTTCACAATGAAATCATCCGATTGAAGGGAATTGACTCCGCGGAAATCGACAGCGAAGCAGGCAAGGAAAGCGCGCGAGCTTTGACGCAAATCCTCGACAAAATTCCTTTCCTTGTCGTCAAAACCGTCAAAGTAGACATCTACGGTCGCTACGTCGCCGATGTTTTTTTCAGCGACAAAAACGAAATCGACGCACAAAAAGTTGCCGACGAAGGAATTTACCTGAATCAGCTTTTACTCGACAGGGGATTGGTAAAAATCTGGGAAGGTTAGCAGCCTCACGCCGCTCGAACGGCGGAAGGTTTTACATCAATTTAAACAATTTAAACATGCCATTTGACGACGTAATCGACGCAGTAAATTCCGGACCATTCGGCTCAACAGTTACAAATTTTGCTGCCGTTAGAAAGGCTGGAGCTGTTCTAAATTCCGCTGGCGAGAAAGATTTTACAAAATCAAATCCAGAAGAAATCAGCGGCACGACGATGTTTTGTGAAGGATCAATCGGCAAAGTGCGCTACGCAGGAATGGCTTACATGCTGCAGGAAGAAGGGGTGATCGATCTCCAAAAAAATGCGAACGAATTTTTTGCCTCGGAGCAAGTCGGAAAATTTTTAGAAAAAAAATACCCAGAACAAGCTGTGGCACTTCAAACTGAAATCGGAAAATTATTTTCTGGCGATTCAGCTGCAGCAACGCTTGCCGACCTCACAACTCACCGCAGCGGAATTGGCGATCTAACCAGAGATCAAGCACGTTTAATCGAGGCAAAAGGAGTGAGTCACGAATTTTCTACTCCGGAATTGCTGTTAATTCCAGAAGAGCATCGCCTCATTCCAAGAAATGAGGCCGGTAAGCCAAGAGCGCAAAGTGATCCCAAAACTTTAGACGAAAATCTTCCCGATGCAAAATACGGCAATCACGAGTACAGCAACCTTGGTTACATGCTGCTTGGATTAGCAATGGAGGCGGCTTACGACGCGGCAAAAAATCCAAACGACGAAAAGAAAATCAAAAATTACAAACAGCTCACTCGCGACTACATGCTTCATCCGACAGAAGGCCCGGCGGTTGAAAAAGGCTTGTCATTTGACGACACTAAATTTCCGGAAGATTTAAAAAAAACCGACGATGTGGCTCGTAGTTCTTGGCTTGAGAAAGGTAAGCTAGTTGACGCCACGCAATTTTCTGGTGCCAATGCCGCTGGCGGAATGCTCGCTTCCGCTGACGATTCCACAAAATTTTTTGATGAATTTTTTGCCGGATTTTCTTCGACTTCCACAAGAGAAAATAAATTTTTCTCTGCAGAGACGATTAAAAAAATGAAGCAAGAAGGGCAAAAATTTCCTGCATGCGGAGAGAATAAAGATAAAGGTACAATCGATTTTCAATGTCCGGGTTTTGTTGAGGAAGTCGATCAAGCTAGTGGCGACGTACTCTCTTACAAAAAAGGCGGCGGAACTTTCGGCTACGCTTCATTTTTACGTTTTGATGCCAAAGAAAATCACACCGTAATCGACATGTGCGCTCAGGAAAATTTAACTGGAGAAGTGGCGAAAAAATTGGGCGTAGAAAATGGCGATGTTTTTGTTGGAGAATCTGCCAAAGAAATTGCCAAAGAGAGGTGTGAAAAAACAAAAAATATCGTCGAAAAATACTGCGATTCTAAGTCAGGAAAGTTGAATCGAAGAAAAATGATTGTTTCAGAAATGCCGACAGTTGCGCTGCAAATTGTTCTCAGTGATTTAAAAGATCTCGGTTTGTCGGTCACTGATGCGGTTACGAGTCACAAAAATATTCCGGTAGTAAAGAACGAAAAGGGTCGCGACTTGTAAAATTATCCTCCGCTTGCAATGACGAGAGGAAGAAGAGGATGGGTAATTTTCAGAGTCACAGCTTGTAAAAGGAAGTTCGGAAATTATTTAGACGCGCCTCTCAATTCACTTCTCACTTAAAAAATGTCCAAACGCGATTTTTACGAAATTCTTGCTGTCGGCAAAAAGGCCTCTTCTGACGAAATAAAAAAAGCTTACCGCAAGTTGGCGATGCAGCACCATCCTGATCGCAACCCTGGTAACAAAGAGGCAGAAACAAAATTTAAAGAAGCGACCGAAGCTTACGAAAACTTGCGCGATGATCAAAAAAGAGCGGCTTACGATCAGTACGGTCACGACGCTTTTGGCCAAGGTGGTGGCCAAGGTGGTGGACAGGGCGGTGGACGTGGGTTTGGCCAGGGCAATCAAGGCGCGGAAGGTTTCGATTTTAATGACATCTTCAATAATTTTTCGGATATTTTCGGTGATTTTTCGGGAGGGCGTCAAACCAAAAAACGTAGCACCTCACCGCGCGGCAGTGATGTTCGTTACAATTTAGAAATCTCACTTGAAGAAGCATTTAGTGGCGTGACACAAAAAATTTCTTTCACCATCGCTGTTGGTTGTGAGCCTTGTCACGGCGCAGGTGGAGAGAAATTAGAAACATGTTCGACCTGCAAAGGAAATGGCAAGATCCGCGCTCAGCAAGGCTTTTTTATTGTCGAGCGTGCTTGTACAAGCTGTGCGGGAGTTGGGCAAATCATCAAGAACCCTTGTAAAATCTGTCGCGGCGAAGGGCGAGTTAGCAAAGAAAAAACTCTCTCCGTTAAAATTCCCGCAGGTGTCGAAGACGAAAATCGTATTCGCTTGTCAGGTGAAGGCGAGGCCGGTGCGCGCGGCGGCAAAACTGGCGATCTCTACGTTTATATTTCCATTCGCAAACACCAATTTTTTACACGTAAAGGTGACGATGTTTATTTCGAAATGCCGATCAAATTCACAACTGCAGCACTTGGCGGATCGGTTGAAATTCCGACAATCGATGGAACGAAAACAAAATTACAAATTTCTGAAGGTTCACAAAATAGCGATCAATTACGTTTAAAATCAAAAGGCATGAGTGTTATTAACTCAGGTGGGCGTAGGGGGGACATGTATGTAAGAATTAATATTGAAACTCCGGTAAAACTTTCGAGTGAAGAGCGCGACTTGTTGATGAGGCTGGATAAGTTGATGCAAAGCAAATCGAGTAATCCGAAATCGGAAAGTTTTTTCAAAAAAGTTGGGGATTTTTTTGGTTAAAATTAGGCTGTTTCACTTTTCAGTCGAGCGGAGTTGTGACATGCGAAGCTTTATCTTAATCGAAGGAGAAGTTTCTTTTTTTAGAAATTGTTGAATTGCCGAGGGCTGCAAACAGCGAAGAAATCGCCGCATTTTTTGTGGATAAAGAATACGAGAAGAAGAGATAGAGAAAGTCATGAAGGCTGAGGTGTTTATCGCCAGAGTCAGACAATCTTTTCTCCGATTTAGAGTTTAGAAGAGTAATTGCGGCCCATCTTTTAACCAAGATCCTTCATTAGAATCGCGCCATTATCTCTGCTAACCCTTAATTCTATTAGCCTCGTTCTCTGTTCCGCTCCATCAGCGTATGCAGGCTAGGCTTCCGGTGCGGTGCTCGCACAAGACTAATAGAATTAAGGGTTAGCGAGATGCTGTCGCAATTCTAATAACAGATCTTGGGATTCAATTCAGTTTGATAACGCACAAGTCGACGAGCAAGGTTCTATTCGCCAAATTCAACTCGCAACTAGCAGCTTACAGCTACATCGCCAAAGCTGGTAAAATGATTGACGTCACTTTTGTTTAAGTTTTACGTCAGGGAAATAATCGCGAAGAAAGCTCTCAGATTAAGACGGGAGAAACTCCGCTTGAGTGGAAGAGAAAAAAAACAAATCAATGCCGCTTCAGAAGGATGCTGACTTTATGCGTTGATTTGTGGGGACGTCAACAAAACCAAGGCTGCGTAGCCTTTTTAAAATGACCCAGCTCCGCGCAATTTAATTGACTAAAAGATTCATCTAAACAGGTTCTGTGCGACCAGTGATTGTTAGACCGGAACCAACCTATTAAAAAAATATAATAATTTATGACCAAAAAAGAAGCTATTGAAGCAGCTAGAGTTCAAGATGATTTTTTAACAGGCCTTCAGGCTTGGGTTGATTTAGCAACCCCTGAAGAAAGGGGATCGAGAGTTGAGGCGATGCGAAGAATGAGTGATGCTAGGCTTAATAGCAGTGACAGCCTTTTATTAGGCGGACTTGGATTGTCATCCATTCCTGAGCAGATTGGGAATCTTACTGCTTTGACACTTTTAAATCTTGGCGACAACCAGCTAACCACACTTCCTGAGCAGATTGGGAATCTTACTGCTTTGACATATTTAGGTCTTGGCGCCAACCGACTAACCACACTTCCTGAGCAGATTGGGAATCTTACTGCTTTGACAAGTTTAGGTCTTCGCGACAACCGACTAATCACACTTCCTGCGCAGATTGGGAATCTTACTGCTTTGACAGGTTTAGGTCTTGGCGGCAATCGACTAACCACATTTCCTGAGTGGATCGTGAATCTTACTGCTTTGACAAGTTTAGGTCTTGGCTACAACCGACTAACCACACTTCCTGAGCAGATTGGGAATCTTACTGCTTTGACAAGTTTAGATCTTTACAGCAACCAACTAATCACACTTCCTGAGCAGATTGGGAATCTTACTGCTTTGACAAGTTTAGGTCTTCGCGGCAATCGACTAACCACTCTTCCAAACTCTCTACTAACTCCGCCAGCAGGATTGCATCGCAACATCGACCTCGAATCCAACCCAATCTCTCCAGCAGAAGCCGCCAGACTTAGCCAACTAGCCTTAGCCGGAGGGGTAACTTTAGGAATATCAATTCAAGACCACCAAGCCCTA
>CAMBXE010000020.1 GCA_945871805.1 Rhizobium sp. Q54
GCTTAGAGAAATCATTCGACTTTCGCCGTTTGGATTTTTTCTGTAATTCTCGTCACTTGTCTCTAAAGGAATCACTTTAATTCCAGCCTCCATGGCCGCCGCCACAACTCCGGTATAGGTATTGATCTCGTCAAGTAATTTACCACCAAACTCTCCCATATGCCCCTCATCTAGACGCAACAATTTTTTTCTCAGAGGAGATTTTGGGTTCTTAACTTCAGATTCCTCATATTTGTATTCAGAATCTCCCGACAGATGTTCCATGAATAATACATCAAAACCCTCTGCCTTAAATCTATTCATATTAGCAATCAGAAAAGCTTTTGGGGATATGTCTTCGTGACATTCTCCAACGCAAAATGGCGCCCTCAGCAAATCAGATAAATCATTAATTTGCACCCTATCAGCAGTAGCTTTTACAGACTCTTTTAAAGCAGTTATCCTGCTCGCAGGAGAAGGAGATCTTGGGGGAGTAGACATAAAAAATGTAGATTTTATGGAGATTGAGTAACTAGTAACTAGCGATCCAATTCCTTTGATAAAAGATTCAGTAACTGAATCGAAAAATTTTGAGCTCGTTCGGTGAAATAATTAATTTTTGCGCTGAAAATATTGTAAAAGAAAACTGCGGGGATTGCAGCGAATAACCCTACTGCCGTGGCGAGCAAGGCTTCGGCGATTCCCGGAGCGACAACGGCAAGACTCGTATTTTTACTCGCAGCGATTCCTTGAAATGAACTCATAATTCCCCAAACCGTACCGAATAAACCCAGGAATGGCGCGGATGAACCGACGATCGCCAAAAAGTTCAAGCCACTTTCTAACTTCTGCATCGATTGATTCGTTGCCACTTGCATCATACTTGTTAAGCGCTCTTTGAATGAAGATTTTCTATCTTCACCGCTCGCCATGATTTGCTTAATATTGCTCGCTTTCCACTCAGTGATACAATTCACAAAAACTCGCGCCAGAGGGTGATTGTCGCGCTCTTTTGCTTGAGCATAAATCGCTTCCAAAGTTTCGCCGCTTTCAAACAGACCTTCAAAATGATCGGAGCGACTAAGAAGAACTCTGAGCTTAATCAACTTGTCGAAAATAATCGTCCAAGACCAAAGCGATGCAGCGACAAGCATTAACATCACCATCTGCACGACAATATCGGCATGAGCAATAAGATTGATGAGAGAAAAAGATGTAAATTTGTCCATTTGATTATTCCTCGATTACTTCACGTTTTCCTGAAATGCTTGGCGCAGAAATTACGCCCTCTTCTTCCATTTTTTCAATCAGCGTGGCGGCACGATTGTAGCCGATACGCAATTGACGTTGCACGTAACTGATTGAAGGTTTTTTGTCACGGCGCACGATCATTACGGCTTTACGGTAGAGATCTTCATCGCCAGATCCGCCACCAAAATCATCATCGCCGCCAGAGCCAGAAGAAATAGGAATCGGCACTTCGAAAGAAATTTTTTCGCCTTCAGCGAATTCGCTAAGATCCTGATTTTTAATAAAATTCACCACATTTTCGATTTCAGTATCCGAACAAAATGGACCATGAACACGTGTCATTCTGCTGCCGCCCGACATGTAAATCATGTCACCATGACCGAGTAGCTGCTCAGCGCCTTGCGCGCCTAAAATAGTTCTACTGTCAATTCTTGAAGTAACTTGAAAAGAAATTCTTGTTGGAAAATTCGCCTTGATGATCCCGGTAATAACATCCACCGAAGGACGTTGCGTCGCCATGATAATATGTATCCCCGCAGCTCGCGCCATCTGGGCTAAGCGCTGTACAGAATTTTCAATTTCCTTGCCGGCAACGATCATTAAATCAGCCATTTCGTCAACGATCACAACGATGAAAGGAAGTTTTTTCGGTTCGAATTGAATCTCTTCAATGATCGGCTGACCGTTACTCGGATCATATCCCGTATGAACTTTGCGAACCAACTTTTCGTTGCCAAGTATCGCCTTTTCTGCCTTCTCATTATAGCCAGCGATATTGCGCACAGCGAAGCTCGACATTAGGCGGTAGCGCTCTTCCATCTCGGCAACAACCCACTTGAGGGCAATTATTGCCTTACCTGACTCGGTTACAACCGGTGAAAGTAAATGCGGAATTCCGTCGTAAATTGAGAGTTCGAGCATCTTCGGATCGATCATGATGAATTTACATTCGTCAGGACGAAGTTTGAAAAGTAGCGACAAAATCATCACGTTTAAACCAACGGATTTTCCTGAACCCGTAGTTCCCGCGATCAATAAATGCGGCATGCGCGCAAGATCAGCGATCATCGTATCGCCAGCAATATCTTTACCTAAAATGATCGGCAAAGAATCTTGCGTGAACTTGTAATCCTTAGACTCAAGCAGCTCGCGCAAAAAAATCATTTCGCGTTTTGGATTAGGCAATTCGATTCCAAGCGAAGTTTTTCCGGGCACAACGGCAATGCGCGCTGAAACCGCACTCATCGATCTCGCGATATCATCAGAAAGGCCAATCACGCGTGAAGCCTTGGTACCAGCGGCTGGCTCGAATTCATGAAGCGTAACAATCGGCCCAACTTTTGCCGCCAAGGCAGTTCCGTAAACGCCAAAATCTTCCAAAACTTTCAGCAGCATTTTGCTCTGAGCTTCAACAAGTTCGCGGCTAGTTTTTTTGTCGCGATTTTCATGAGAGCGGTCAGTGAGAAGATCCGGAGTCGGAAGCTCATAGTTTGATTTTGCTCCGCGCGTTGGCTTTTTAGTTTTTGGTGCACGCAATTTTTTCTTCAGATCTTCAACGGATTCTTCGACGGATTCTTCGTAATGTTTTTCTGGTTCATTCTTCTTCTCAGCCTTAATTGGCAATGCTTTGCGTATTTCATAAACTTTTTTCTCGCCGATAAGTTTGGTAAAAAAGAAGCGCGTAGTAACAGCAGAGTAACGGAAAAAATATACCCAATCAGCGAGAGAAACTTCGACAATAATCGACAAAGAAACAGCACCAAAAAACAGTGCAAATAGAAGAGTTAGAAGCTTTGGAAAGACAGCGGTTTTGGCTAAAATAAAATGACCATTTACTCCGCCGAGCGAATTAAATTCCCACCAATTTGGTTGAGGCAGGGCAGCAAAAATCACCGAAAAACACAAAATACAAAATGGGGCAATGATGATTTTAGGTAGTAAATGCCTAACTCCAGCACGCGAACTAATCCTTATGCCGAGCGCAAAAATAATTAAACAAATTACGAAAGAGGCGAATCCGTTAAACTGAAACGAGAGATCCGCAACGTGCGAACCAAACGAACCCATCCAGTTGCTGACATGGTCGTCGGTAGAAACGGTGTTGAAGGAAGGATCTTCGGAATTGAAGCTGAGTAAAGAGAGAGAAAAAACGAAAGAAAAAACGAGTAAAAACAACCCACAAAGACGGGAAAAAAGACGAATAAGAATTAGAGAAAATTTGATGCTTGGCATTGATTGCTAATCGTAAATAATACTTCGACAAGCCTTCGGCATGAAGGCTTTGTTGAGCCCGCCGAGGAGCGGAGAAGTGATCGAGAGCTTTAAATAAAACTCTTTAGATCTTCGGTATTTTGAATCGAACGTGATTTTACATTCGGACAAGTGCGACCGACTAATCCGGCCAAAACTTTTCCAGAACCGATTTCGATGATTTCTTCAACACCTTGCGAGGCGAGGAAAATCATGGTTTCTCGCCATCTCACTGAGCCCGTAATTTGTCTAGCGAGTAAATCGCGGATCTGATTTGGGTCAAAGACTAAACCTGCGGTGACATTTGCAACTAGTGGCACGATCGGTGATTTAATATCAGCAGAAGCCAAGGCGATTTTCATTTTTTCTTGCGCTGCAAGCATCAAACTGGAGTGAAATGCACCACTCACAGAAAGAGCAATGGCGCGCTTTGCGCCTTTAGCTTTGGCAATTTCTAAAGCACGATTAATTGCCGATTTTGATCCAGAAATTACCACCTGACCAACCGAGTTATCGTTAGCAACTTGACAGATTTCACCTTGCGCTGCCTCGCTTACGATCGCTTCTGCGACTTCAATTTCTACTCCTAAAATTGCTGCCATCGCTCCTTCTGATTGCGCGCTACATTTAGCCATTTCTGAGCCGCGGACTTGTAAAAGTTTCGCCGTATCTTCGAGTGAAATCGCTTTTGCAGCACAGAGCGCAGAATATTCGCCGAGAGAATGTCCGGCCACAAAAGAGCAAAGATCGGTAATTTTTTTACCAAATTCTTTTTCTAAAACCGTGGTAATGGCGATTGAAACCGCCATCAAAGCCGGCTGCGTATTTTCTGTTTTAGTTAGCTCTTCGCTTGGACCTTCAAACATAATTTTTGAAAGATTTGCGCCAAGAATTTCATCAGTTTTTTGAAATACTTCGCGCGCTGAAGAGAAATTTTCGTAGAGATCTTTTCCCATTCCAACCACTTGGGAACCTTGGCCAGGGAAGACGAATGCTGTTTTCATAGTTTTTGTTTTGAGTAATTAATTTGTTGCGCCCGCACTTCCAATGTCATTCTCGACTTCGTGGGGATGAGGCGACTAGTTAGTTCGCTGAATATTTTTTTAAGATTTTTTTCACATCTTCGCAAATCTCGCCATTAGCGAGCGCAAAGGCGATGTTGGCTTCAAGATAGCCAAGAACATTTCCACAATCAAAGCGCACTTCGTCGATTTTTTTGTAGTAGAAAGGATGATTTTTGCACATCGCCTTCATCGCATCGGTGAGCTGGATTTCACCACCCGAACCAACTTCAAATTTCGCCAAATATTCAAAAATTTCTGGCTGAAGAATATAGCGACCTGTGATCGCTAAATTTGATGGAGCCACGTCTGACTTAGGTTTTTCGACCATGTCGGCGATAGTTTCTTCGCCTTCGGTTTTGATGATTCCGTATTTATTGGTATCTTGCATCGCGATTTCATCAACAGCGACGATGCTTGCCACATCTTCTTTCTTTTGGTAAAGATCAATCATCTCACCAAGAAAGTTTCTCTTACGATCTGAACTTTGTTGCATCATTTCATCCGCAAGAATCACGACGAAAGCTTCGTCTTTGGCAATAAAATTTCTCGCGCACCAAATCGCATGACCCAAGCCAAGAGGCTTTTGCTGACGCACAAAAGCAATCTGCCCAGCATCGGGAAGCCAAGACATTACTTGTGCCAGCTCTTGTGATTTATTTTTTTCATCAAGCTTTGATTCTAATTCGTAAGCGTGATCGAAGTGGTTGTTGATCGCATTTTTATTGCGGCCGGTAACGAAAATAAATTTCTCGATTCCAGCGTCGCGTGCTTCTTCGTAGGCATATTGAATGATCGGCTTGTTGGCGATCGGTAACATTTCTTTCGGCATTGATTTTGTCGCCGGCAAAAAACGCGTACCCAGGCCGCCAACTGGGAAAATTGCAGTTTTAACTTTTCTCATTTTTTTACTGTTCGATGATTTTTAGTTTTCTGTAAATCGTTGAGCGGCCGATATCGAGCTGCTTTGCTACTTCAGAAAGATTTCCGCTACGCATTTCAACCAAGCGCTTAATGATCTCTTCTTCAATCATGTTCATGGTTTTGCATTTTCCTTCTTCATCAAAAATATCAATCAACTCACTATTAACGTCTGATTTCTTTTTAACTGCAGCTATAGCTTTGGTTAGGTTGCTATCTTCCTTGATCAATA
This sequence comes from Rhizobium sp. Q54, assembly GCA_945871805.1. Taxonomy (GTDB): domain Bacteria; phylum Pseudomonadota; class Alphaproteobacteria; order Rickettsiales; family UBA1997; genus UBA2645. The sequence goes on from CAMBXE010000020.1 coordinate 5,695, forward strand.
GCTGCGGAAAATGTTCGGGATGAAGAGTGTCGTCGTCACACAAAATCACAGCGCGAAAAATTATATTTTTAAGCTGCCTAACATTATCTTCTAGATTGCCGTTAAAGATGAGATTCAGTGTCTCGGGACTAATCGATCTGATTTTTTTATTTTCGTTAACGCTGAAATCGCGACAGAAATTTTGAGCTAAAATTCTGACATCTTCTTCGCCACGCTCTTTAAGACTTGGCAGCGTGATTGGAAAAACAGAGATGCGATAAAAAAGATCTTCACGAATTTTTTTTGTTGCCACTAATTGCTTCATGTCAGCCGAGGTTGAAAACATCATGCGCACATCAACTCGCACCGGCATTTTTCCGAAGGTTGGAACAAATTCCCCTTCTTGCAAAAAGTTCAATAATTTCACCTGCAAAGATGGCTTTAAGGCATCAATTTTTTTAAAGAAAATCGTACCACTATTTGCCTCACGTAACTTGCCGATATTTTTTACCATCCCATCAGCAACAACCCCTTCTGAACCAAATAATTTTTCTTCCGCATTGCCTTCACGCAGCAAGTCGCATTCGACGACGATGAAGGGTTTGCCTGATCTGGCTCCAGAGCCGTGAATCGCACGAGCGATTAATTCTTTTCCTGATCCACTTGGGCCATCGATCAAAACTGGAACGTTTGAGTTAGCGACTTTTTTTGCTGCCTCAATCGCTTTCGAAATTGCTTCACCCTTGCCGGAAATATCAGAAAAAATTACCCGATCTCTTTCTTTTCTGGCTAGGTGAGAAACTTGATATTTAAGATTTTTTTTCTCGATGGCGTTGTTGATCGAAGCGGTAATTCGTGCAAAAATATCGCGCTCGCCTTTGACGATGTAATCAATCGCACCGTAGTTAATCGCAGCGACAGAAAGGGTTAGATCTTTTTTCGCGGTAAGCACAATAACTTGCACATCACCCTTGATCGGCGCGATTTGTTTTAGAACGGATAGCCCATCCAAATCAGGCATGGAAAGGTCTAGAAGCATCACATCAACATCAGCGCAAGAAACATTGTTAAGCGATTTTTTATTAACAAAAAAATCCACCACTTCCAAGCCACTTTTCATCTCGATGCATTTATGGCCGAGGTTACTTGTGATTACTTTTCCGAATGCTTTGCGCTGCGTTTCTTCGTCATCAACAATCAAAATAGTGCGTTTCTCCATGGCTCGGATATTTAGTTTTTGCGTTTTTCTTGGAGAAGCTGAGTGATTCTTGCTGCAGTTTCTTCGACCGATCTTTTTGTCACGTCAATAACGGGACATTGCAATCGCGAAAATAACTTACGCGATTCTGCAACCTCAAGCTTTATTGCCTCAAGATCAATATAGTTAGTTTCGCCTTCTTGACCGAGGGAAGTTAGTCGAGTTTGTCTAATCTGAACTAGTTTTTCTGGATTAATCGTTAAGCCAATAATCAAAGGTTTTTTTAACTCATAGACTGTTTGTGGAATCGTTTCGATCGACACAAAAGGAATATTCGCCGTCTTATAACCGCGACAAGAAAGATAGACTGAAGTCGGCGATTTCGAAGTTCGCGAAACGCCGATAAGAACTATGTCAGCATCGAATAAATCCCAAGCGGATTGACCATCATCGTGAGTGAGTGTGTAACTAATCGCCTCAACGCGCGAAAAATATTCGCCATCGAGCAAGTGTTGACGGCCAACTGCGTGAGTAATCGGCATTCCCAAAAAATTCGAAAATTCGGCGATGATGTGCGATAAAACCGGGATGCAGGGGATTTTTAATCGATGGCATTCTCGACGTAAATCTTCAACCAAATCATCATGCATGATGGTATAAAGGACTATGCCTGGATGTTTTTCTATCGACTCCAACACCTTACTTAACTGCTGTTTTGTGCGAATTAATGGCCAGATAAAATCATTCGATTCAACAGCTTCGAATTGCGACAAAGTTGCGCGCGCAACCGAGCTCAAAGTTTCGCCAGTTGAATCAGAAACAAGATGAAGATTGATGGTTTTATTATTCATCTTTTGAATGACGGAACGGTGATATCGGAATTAACGATTACTGTAATCTTGGTACCTTGAGGAACCCTGATAATTGGATTAAGATCAATGGTATTACTGATTAACTGCCCAACTGTATCGATGATGGTTTTAGTAACATCGTAAAGCGCCTGATTGGTAGCGCTGCCAGTTGAAGTTGTTGTGCCTTGTGTTGGATTTGTAGTAGTGGTTGTCGCGCTATTTCCCGTAAGAATACTCTGAGCCGCCGCCACACCACCGATAGCAAGCATGCTCGTCATGATTGAGTTCGCGATTAGTGAGTTATATTTGTTGTCAACATCGCCAACTAAACCAGCTCGACCAAATTGATCTGAGGCATTAAAAGTTATTGCCATATCAACGCCATCCGGACGAATTAAGCGGGTCCAGCCGATCTCAACTCTACCCTGACCTCTACTAATCTTACTCGAGTAAGATCCAAACAAACGTGAGCCTTTTGGGATTAAAACTTCATTTCCTGCTTCAGCATAAACATCACGACTAACCACTGCACGCACCGAACCTGGCAACTCAGTATTGATCGCGGTTTCTAGAACCGCCGTCAACAACTTACCTTGCGCAATCGTGTGAGCGAGATCGGAGATGCGAGTTGCAGAAATAGCTGTTGTCGTGACTTGCAATGCATCAATCGGATTTTTATTGAGCGCGACAATATTATTTTCGTAACCAACTCCTCGCGACGGAACGGCTCCTCCAGTGGCACCAGAAAAAATTACAATCGGCGCATAACGCGGATCTAATTTTTTATCAACTTGAGCATCTTGCCCCGAATTAGTTTGAGCAGATTGTTGCTGCAGATTAGTCGCCCCTTGTTGCTGATTTTGCTGTTGCGCCGCTTGCTGTTGAGTTGGCAACTGCTGCTCAGCTCGTTTTTTATCTTCAGTCAAGTTGATCTCTTCTGGAGATGTCGCGTCTTTAGGCAGTTCCGGCAATGTTGGTAGATCTGGAGTTGTGGGCTTTGCAAGAATATCGACATCTGTCTTTGCTTCATTTTTTGGCACATCAATCTCGAACGGAGATTTGCCACTATCAGACTGAGCAACGTTACTAGCTACCGGCACTGCAATTTTTTCTAAATTTTCTTTCGGGGAATTGTCTTTGATGAAAAAAAGATAAATCACCAAAATGGTCAGAATCGTAGAAGCGGCGATTACCGTAATTTTACTCTTTTTTCCCGCAGCAATTTCTGGACCACCATCCTCTACTTCCACATCATCGTCATCCTGCTCTAACTCTGGATCTGGCCTTTTTTTCGGTTTTGATTGCATCGCTTTAAATGATTTTGATCTTCACTAAGAACTCTCTGATCATTTCAAAAATCTCTTCCTTACCTTCGGAATTGATGATTACGTGATTAGAAAAATTTGGTTCAGCGAGAAATTTTTGCGCAGAATGAATTTTTTTGTAAATTGTTTTGCCACTTTGTGAATCAACTACCGGATCAGAATCGGCCTGAATAATCAAAGCTGGCACGATCACATCTTGCAAATTCCCTTCACAAATCGCCATTAATTTTTCCAACTCATTTACTGCTTTGATGTAGTTGCGTCCATAGTTAATATCAGGGTTCTCCGGAGCGTCGTCAACAAACTCAAACTTACCTTTTTCGACATGAAATTTGTCGAGCATTTCGTTCCAAAGATTAATGCCGGGAACCATGCGTGTTTTGATACCAACTAGCTTAGTTGCCGCATTGATCGAAACGATTCCGCAAAGTTTTTTAGCATAATTTTTTTTATGAGAGCAAGAAAGTAGCGCAAGTAAGCCGCCGGTCGAAAAACCAATAATAACAACTCTTGTCGCGATATTTTGTAATGCAGCATAACCGCGCTGCACTGAATCATACCACTCCTGCCAAGTCACATTTTTAAGATCGGCCGGAGCGGTACCGTGCCCACGCAACCTTACTGCATAAACCTTTAAACCGAATCCATTTAAAAAATTTGCCAAGGCCGCAACTTCTTTTGGCGCTGATTTATAGCCGTGAATAAGAAGAACCGCGGTCGACCTAACTTTTGCCGATGCTTTAACTCGCGAATCTAAAAAAAATGGCGCGCCGATCGATTTATCTTTGGAAAAATTTTTATCAAAATGGATGTCGTAATCGCGATGAAAATTTTCCAAATCGCAATGATGAATTTTGTCAAAAACTTTTTTGCGTAACTCATCGTCAGAACTTTTTGCATTGCGCTTAACTACGGCATTTGCGCCTTCGAGTAGAAAGAATTCATTGACGATAACCTGTAAAGTGTTCTCCAGCCTGATTTCGTGGAAGTCGCACTTTTTTTCAAAAACAGATTTTTTGATTCTGATTTTACCGCCAAAAACTTCTTCGATGATTCCTTGTTTACGAGCTAAATTAAAAACGCTGTCAAACTCTTGGTGCGGCTCATCGACAAAAATTTTCACCAAATTTTCTTCGAATAAACTGCGATTAAGGCGATATTTTTTATTCTTTTGCAACATTGCTGCCGTCAGATAAACCACGCGTTTCAAGCGTCCGATTTCAATTTCAATTTCATCAAAATGATACAGCGCCGCGCTAAAAATATGATCGAGATTAATTTGAATATTAGCGTAAATTTGCCCCATAAAATCCGAGGTCAAACGCGAACGCAAGTAACGCAGAATAAAATTATTTTTTGTTTCTGATTGAATGATTGGCAGCTGCTGAATCGCGCTGCGCGCTGTCTTGGCGTATTCCGCTAAATTTATTGGCTCACCAAAACTCACGTTAATATCTGCACCAAGAAGAAGGTTGCCTTCGATCTCTAACTCTTCCGCCAGTTGTGTTGGAATTTTTTTAATCAGGCGCGCGATTAATTTTTTGATCTTATTTTCTCCTGGACGAATCGGATAGTAAGTGATGTTAAGCGGCACCACGTAAGTGTTTATCTCTTTAAAAGATTGGCGATAAGAAGTGTTCAGATTTTTTTCTAACTCGCGCAAAGAATCAGAATTATTTTTCTCAAATGCTTCGTTGAGATTATCTCGATAAAGCTGCGACTTCAATGCCAGCACTGCTGAACCAGTACGAACTGGGCCGATGCGATAAGGCGTGTAGCTCATGAAAGAGCCTTCATTTTTAATCTCCTTACTCTTGATCATGCCGCCTTCCGGGTAGATCATCCAATCATATTCACCACTGATTAGGTCATGCAAAATAATATTATCTCGCTTGGAATTTTTAGTCGAAATAGCTCCGATAGAATGTAAAAATTTACCAAGAATTCCCGAATAAAGACCAGCGTCAGCAAGGCATCGCGCCTGACGACCAGTGTGTTTGTAGATTAGATAAGGAATAAAAAATGTTTCTGAACGTGTGAAGTGATTAGCGACAAACATCACTGGATGCTGTGGCAGATTTTCCAAGCCCTGCACCGAAAATTTTGAACCTAAAACTCTCTCTAAAATCTCCAAAGCGAAGGAGGTGTAACGGAATGCTTTGGTCGCTGTTTTCATTTTTTTAGAGCTGCTAAAATTTATTTTCGAAAACCGATTCGTTCAGATTTTGCAACTCTTTAACTGTTATTTTTTCTTCGCCGATTTTGATTTCTTCCTTCACCACAGCAGCAATTTTGTAAAGCGCTACAGATTTTTTTTCGGCCATTTTTTTTAATTCTTTAACCATCGAAGAATCAGTGGCGATGATGTATCTCGCTTGATCTTCGCCGAATAAAGTAGCGCTGCTCGATTCAGAAAAATCAATTTCGCAGCCCAGCTCTTGATTACACATTTCAAACAAAGCAACCAACATCCCGCCATCAGAAATATCGTGGCAAGCGTTGATTGTCGCGCGCTCGATCAAGTCACGTACAAATTCAGAATTTTTTTTCTCTTCTGCCAAATCAACTTTCGGCGGAATTCTTTTAGCATTTTCCCCCTCAGTTGTCTTCAAAATTTCGCGCTCGAAAAGTGAACAGGAAAGATGACCTAAAGTTTCACCGATCACAAAAATTTCATCGCCAAGCATTTTGAATTTAGTGCTACATCTTTTTTGAAAATCTTTGAGCAGACCAACACCACCAATCGCTGGAGTTGGCAAAATCGCCTTGCCATCAGTTTCGTTGTAGAGCGAAACATTTCCCGAGATTACTGGATAATCCAAAGCCTTGCAAGCTTCGGTAATACCTTGAATCGCACGCACAATCTGCCCCATAATTTCTGGTTTTTGTGGATTGCCAAAATTCAAACAATTCGTGATTGCTAGCGGCTTAGCACCAACTGCGGAAATATTTCTGTAAGTCTCTGCAACCGCTTGTTTAGCGCCCTCAAAAGCATCAGCCTCGACGTAACGCGGAGTGCAATCCGTAGTAATCGCCAAAGCTTTTTCTGTGCCGCGCACGCGCACAATCGCAGCATCTCCACCGGTTTGAATCGTGTCATTCATCACCTGAGAATCATATTGCTGGTAGATCCATTTTTTTGAAGCGAGGTCGGGAACTTGGAGAAGAATTTTTAAATGTTCGAGATGCATGGAAGAAGTCGTTAATCGCAGAATTTGGATAAAAAAATTTACGGTTTTGAACTTGAGATCACAAGGAAATTTAATTATTGTTCGAGGTCACGATAGCCCAACCCGCGCGGTATGGCGGCGAGTCTGTAAATTTAATGTAGGGCAAAATAATTGGTTTTTGAATTATGATTTTTGCGGAGATTTTTTCACGAAAATATTCCGGCAACTGATCGCCCTGAGAATTTGCATTCCACAACAACACCCCACCCGTCGTTTCAAGTTTTTTTAGATCCCAAACAACATGTGAGCGAGGGATAGAAAAAAAATTCATATTACCAGCAAGCCATACATCTCCGGCTACGAAAGTCGTTGCTTGCTGCTGTTGCTCATTAATTTTTTGCACCAGCAACTTGCCGTTAAAGTGACCATATTTATGCAAGCGACTCGCTTGGCTGTCGATAAAAACAACGATAGCGATCATGCAAACTATGGCGAATCCGCGATAAAAACGCTTTTGAAAAACTGGCGAAATTTTTACCGGAAAAAAATAAAAGAGACCAACTCCAAACCAGCTCCACAACACGGAACCCCACATATCTTTGATTCCGCTTCCAGTAAGTAGAGATGGGATTGTTGTCAAAAAAAGTGGCAACAATCCAACAAAAATTAGAAAGTTTTTTTTGCACTGATCTTGCTTGTAAGAAAAAAATTCTTTGCGCCTCGCCAAAAAGAATACCAGGCACGGAAGTACTAAACTCGCAGCTTGATCAAGAATAAAAACAGTCGGATTCAGCAGGTGATTATAAAAATGATATTCGGAAACGGCGCGACTTTTAGCGTAAGAGAAAGTTACAAAATCATTTTCAATCAACCAAAAAATATGAGGAGAAATAAGTAGAATCAGCAAAATTCCAAAGAGGTATGGAGGCAGTTTTAATAAAGTTTGGCGTAGTTTTTTGTCGTAAAAAAATAACAAAAATATTCCGCCAAAAAGCATCGCCGCATAATATTTTGCGAGCAGAGCAAGCGCAGAAAGAGCAGCAAGAATCAGCCAGTTTTTTAAGCAGTCGGGATTTTTCGTAATCTTCCAAGCATAGAGCGTCACCCATGCCCAGAGCGGCAGTAACGCAATATTGGCGTTAAATTCAATCGCGGTAAAGTTGTAGTAGTAAATGCATTCGAGCAGCAAAATCGACATCAAGGCTTGCTGACGAGGAAGGAAATCTTTCGCCAATTTCCACGTCGCGATAAATGTTAAAGCCAAGCAAATCTGCGCTAAAAAATAAATCGCCCACATCTGCTCGGGGAAAATTTGCACCATGCTTTCTGCCATCCAAGCCGAAAGTGGCGGATGTTTTATGTAGCCAAACTGCCAGGCCTCTCCCCAGGAAATTGCTTCGATGGAATCGAGGGGTAAATCGTAACGCAGAAGGGTTGGTAGCAACGTCCAAACAAGAACGTGAACTGCAACGAAGGCGTAGAAATAAAGGCTGTAGCGCTGGTCCGTGTTTTTCATTTATTGCTGATAAGAAAATTTCTGAATATTGCGTCGCCTGCTCTTCTCGCAATGGCTGACGGCAGTGACGTCATTGCGAAGAGCAAAACGACGCGACAATCCAATCCTACAATCCAAATCTTCCGAAACTTACCCTTTCTTCGATTTTGAATAAAATTTCTGAGAATTTTTCTGAGATAAGACTTTTTATAAATCCTTTTTTCGTTTCGATTTGCACGATCTCGACATCGCTACCAAACTTCTCTTTCATCTTGCTTCTCATGTCGGAAATCGCATCGACTAAACCCAGCTGCACCGCTCTTTTTCCTGACCAAAAAGCGCCGGTAAAAAGCCCCGGGGAAAGGTTGTCTTTCGACTCTTGTAACTTACCTTTACGCCTTGAAATGACTAGCTCCTTGAAGCCTTCAAAAATATCACGTTGCGCTTCTTTTAGAATTACAACGCTCTCTTGATCTTCGGGTAAAAATGGATCAAGAATCGCTTTATTTTTTCCCTCCGCATGCACGCGACGATCAACGCCGATTTTCTTAATCAGATCAACAAAACCAAAGCTCGAAAAAATCACACCGATCGAACCAACGATTGAAGAATTATGCGCGTAGATTTCATCGCCAGCAAGAAGAAGCCAGTAACCGCCTGATGCGGCAACATCTTGTGCAAAAGTGTAGACGGGAATTTTTTTCTCAATGCTGAGCTCGCGAATGTAGTTATAAATCAACTCTGATTGAACCGGAGATCCGCCAGGCGAGTTAATATTCAGCGCAACAGCTTTCACTTTTTTCATCTCAAAAGCACGCAACAAAAGCGGCTCGATATTTTGCATATTCAAACCAGATTCAAGTTTTGAATCTTTACCAATCACTCCTTGAAGATTGACGCAAGCCACGATTGGCGAGGTTTTACAACGAAAAACTTTTTTAAAAAATTTAGTAAATTTACAGTTAGATTTCTTGCACTTGCTCACTTTCATGCTGATTGAAGATTGAAAAATTCTTAAGCTGCAACTCGCCACGCAGCGCTTTACCGAGATAGTTTAATAAACAAAAAGCGAGGAAGAGAGACAAACTAATCATCAGAGAAATCCACAACCCTCCCGCTCCTACACTTCTCATGATCACGCCAGTTAGTAGAAGTCCGGTCACGTTACCAATCAAACTAACGCGTGAAAAAGCACTATTCACCGCAAGGCGCTGCGTCGATTTATATTTTTCATTAATCAGTATAACCGATGGCAACTTCATGCCCGAGAGACAGCCAAACATCAAAAAAAGTAGCAGATAAATTTCCTGCTCATTTTTGCTGATGCTGAGAAGATAGGCGCAAAACAAAGACAGAGTTGCGAAAGAAATCATCAACATGCGGCGGTTTAGTATGTCGGTAATATAGCCAATCGGAATGTAGAAAATAGTGCCGAATAATAACACCGACAACAGCATCGCCGCTTGATCCTGTGGCATGCCAATCTTTATTCCGTAAATAATCAAAAATGCGCTAGCTGACGACATGGCGTAACTCACCGAAAATCCGGCAAACATAATTTTTGGCGAATTTTTTATGTAACGCCAAATGCTGATTTTCTTTTCTTCACGCACTTTGGAATCAATGCCTTTAAGCCTTGTCAAAGGCAACATCGATAAAAGGTAAAACACTGCCGCGACTAAAAAAGAAGTGAAACTTTCCCGAGTATTCATCAAACCAAGAACAATCGAGCCAATCGAATTACCCACCGCTACCAACATCGTGCCAAGAGAAATTACCATCGCCCGCACATGAGTTGGAGCTAGATCAATCATGATTGTAGCGCGAGTTACGCCGCAGGTAAAAAGCGCAGTACCAAGAACAAAAATGGTTATTATCCACAAAAAATATCCGTGATATTGGTAAAGCATTAGCGCCGCAATCACTGAGGCAATCGACCCAACATAAATACTATTAAGCATCCCAGCTTTACGCCCGATTGAAGGTAAAAATCGTGAAAAAATTACTCCGGCGCCGATTTGCGTCGCAGCAGAAAATGACATCAAAATTTCATTTTTAACATAAAACTCAAGCTTAAGCGCGATCAACACCATCAAGATTCCGTAAGCAACTGCAGCGAGAAAAATCGAAGAATAAATCGCACCGATGTCACGAATTAGATTCAGGCTCCAGCGAAATTTTGCATCCGCAGCAACTCGCTTCTGAATCGACAGCGGAATAAATCCCGTTCCGGTAAAATCATGATTACGGGAAACCGCTCCTTGGTGTGAACGAAAAGACATTAGCATTAGCTGTAAAGTTCCCGAATGATTTTATTACGTAGAAAATTTTTACTTTTTTTGCCGGTGAATTTTGTGATTACTTTTCCATCACGCGAGATCAAGACGGTGAAGGGAATTCTGCCATCGTAACGAATATTTTTTTTGCGCAGAAACTCACGAAATCCATCCTTAAAAGCGAGGAAGCGAGGCTGAAAATAAACATCACCATATTTTCCAAGATGCTGTTGAAGACTTGCCGGATCTAGGTCGCGATCAATCGCCAGCGCAATAATTTGCAACTCAGTATTTTGAAACTCGCGCGCAACTTCATTCACCGTAACAAAATTCTCAGAACAAATTTTGCACCAAGTAGTGTAAAGATAGAGCAGCACCGGCTTTTCATCATTCTTTTCTAACTCATCGGCGATTTGCGCCGTAGTCATCGAAAGCGCAGTTTTTTCGTTAAATCGAATATTGCTTGATGGCGGAATTTGCGCATCGGCGCGTTCAATATTTTCTACGAAGTAATGCCACAAAGCTAAGCTGATTAATATTCCAGCCAAGATAGTTAAAAAAAACATTTTAGGCCAAGATTTAGTATTTTGTTTGGATTTTTGGTAACGCGAAAGCAGAATAATTTTCTCTTCAGACATTTTATTTGCACATGTTAATCAAAATTAAAAACCTCAAACTCACGACGATTCTAGGCGTCCACGCCTGGGAAGAAAATGTTAATCGTGAAATTATTATTAACGCAGAAATTGAAACTAATGACGTTAGCTCGTTAAGCAGCGACGATATCAAAGACACAATCGATTACGATATTTTAATTCTCAAAATTAAAAATTTAGTTGTGTCTAGAAGATACAAACTCATCGAAAAAATGACCGCAGAAATCATGCGCGAAATCATGGAAGATCCCCGCATCAGCAGATGTAAATTAGAAGTAGATAAGGTTGGTGTGATTGCTGATGTGGATTCATTTTCAGTAACTCTCGAGCAGCATGGATAGCGAGACAGAAGGAGTTTTAAAACTCATTCACTTCCAACATAAAATAAAAAAATTTCTAACGATTTTATGCTACGCATTGATCGTCGGTGGGGTTTTTATTTACGTATTTTATGCCCTTCATCAAAGCCGAGCGATCAAGCTAATAAAAGATCACGCTGACAATCTTAAGCAGTATAAAACCGAAAAAATAATGACTAATCCGCGCATCAAAATTCAGCATGAGGACGGAAATATTTATGAAATCCGCGCCAAAAAAGCTCTTCACGAAAATGAGCAAGAAGTAATCATGTATGATGTTTTTGCTGAAGGAAAAATCGGCAAGATCACCGCAGGAGAATTAGAAATCACTGAGTCGGGAGATCACATGGTTTTCACCAAAAATCCGGTTTTGATTTTGAATCAGACGGATAAATAATCCTGACTTCCCCATGCTCTAGTTCGTTATCCACGAGAAGACGGGGATCCAGAACAACGCGCTCAGAGTAAGTGACTAACCCTTCTGGATCCCCGCCTTCGCGGGGATTACAAATCTGGATGACAAATCTGGATGACAAGCCGGGATGACAAACTAAAAAACGAAGACAAAAAATAAAAAACATGAGCAATAAATTCGGCGAAATTTTTTCATTCACAACTTGGGGCGAAAGCCATGGCGAGGCGATTGGCTGTGTGATCGATGGCTGCCCTTCCCTTCTTTCCTTACATGAAAACGACATCCAAAAACATCTCGATAAACGTCGCCCCGGCCAATCGAAATTCACCACGCAGCGCCAAGAAAAAGATCAGGTAAAAATTTTTTCCGGCGTGTTTGAAGGCAAGACCACGGGCACTCCGATCAGCCTCATCATTTTCAACGAAGACCAAAAATCCGGCGACTATTCCGAAATCAAAGAAAAGTTTCGCCCGAATCATGCCGATTACGCTTACTTCAAAAAATATGGCATTCGCGATTATCGCGGTGGCGGCAGATCATCCGCGCGCGAAACAGCGATGCGCGTGGCGGCAGGCGCAGTCGCTCGTAAAATTCTTGAGCAAGAAAAGATCGAAATCATCGGCTACTTAACTCAGATCGGCGAGAAAAAAATCGATCCTTCGCGCCTTGATTTTGCTGAGATCGACCGCAACGACTTTTTCTGCCCCGACGCCATCGCCGCGAAAAACTTCGAAGATTACTTAACCAAAATCAGAAAATCCGGCGACTCTGTCGGTGCAGTTGTAGAGGTTATCGCCCGCAACGTTCCCGCCGGTTTTGGCGAACCGATTTACAACAAACTCGATGCCCGTCTTGCTGCAGCGATGATGTCAATCAATGCCGTGAAAGGCGTTGAGATTGGCGACGGCATGAGTGCTGCAAGTAAAAAAGGTTCTGAACTTGCCGATGAAATGTTCAGCAAAAATGGTAAAGTTGAATTTGCTTCAAACTACTCCGGCGGCACTTTAGGCGGAATTTCTTCCGGCCAAGATATCGTCGTGCGTTTCGCAGTGAAGCCGACGAGCTCGATTTTAATCCCGCGCAGAACCATCGACATCTCCGGAGAAAATACCGAAATCATCACCAAAGGCCGGCACGATCCCTGCGTCGGAATCCGCGCCGTTCCTGTCGGCGAAGCGATGATGGCCTGCGTTCTTGCCGACTTCCTTCTTCTTCACAAAGCACGTCAAAACGGCACAAACTAGTTCCTTTAGATTCTCTTTAGTTGCTGTCTTAGTTTTCAAAAATAAGCCGACGCGCCGTTCGGAATAAATGCCCGAACTCATTTAAAAATAATCAAAAACTTATGAAAAAATTTCTTACACTTAGCGCGACTGCGTGCTTGCTAGCTACAACGGCGCTTGCTCAACAGCCCAACTCTGGCGGCCCCGCTGCTGCCGGAACTCGCCCTCAAGGTGGCGCAATGCAACAACCCGCTAGCGGCGTGCAACGTCCTCAACAGCCTATGAATCAAGGCGGCGGAGAAATGAAACGCGATCAACGCGAAGTAAAATCAGACAGAGTCGAAGTTAGAAAAGATGTAAGAGAACTCAAAAACGACATCAAGAGCGGAGCAAGCAAAGAAGAAATCGCCAAAGACATAAAAGAAATAAAACAAGATGCTCGCCAACTCGGAAGAGACAAAAAAGAAATGAAACAAGATGGCATGGATAATCGCATGGTTCGCGATGATAAAATGAAGGATCGCATGGCTCGTCGCCAAGAACATCATCGCGAAAAAATGGCTCGCCGTCAACAGCATCATGACAAGATGAAACAAAATAACGGATCTTCATCAAAGCCAACTGGCACCTCTGCAGAGTAATCTGGTTAGTTAGATTTTTATTAGGCCGGCTCCGGAGAAATTCGGGGCCGGTTTTTTTGTGGATAGAGATTTTTCCCCGATCCCAACTTTGCGCGGACGAAGGCAGGGCAATCAAGCGAAGTCGAGATCAAAGATTTTACCCCCAATACCCATCCGAACCCATCTCTTTAAGCCTTGAGGCGGTACGTTTAAAAATTTCTGCAGCACAAAGTTTTTCAATCGAAGTTTTTGCGAGCACGATCAGCGCAACTTTTTTTTCGTAAACCTCGTCGATAAAAAGCATGAAACGACGCATCTCATTAGCATCTTCAGCGCCCAGAATAGGCAGTTTCAGTAAAAAAATCAGATCGAAGTTTTTGCAGATTTCTTGGTAGTCCGAAGCGGCAAAAGGTTGGCAACAAAGCTCGTCAAAAGTCATCACCGCGATTTTTCCGAAAGTTTTTTTAATCTTTATTTCCCGTCCCCAGACTTTGATTTTAGCAACTTTGTACTTTTTACCTTCAGCCAGATTGGCGATGAGATTTTTTACTTCTTCGCGATTTTTTTTATTAGAGACAAAGTAGCGTTTAACCAGGCTTTTCCTGAGTTTAGCGCGATAGTCCGTTGGCGAGTTCAGGTAAAGAATGCGACAGTTTTGGAGTAAAATATTTTTAACAAAATTCAAAAAAACTTCACGCTGTAATCCATTTTTGTAGAGCTCGAGCGGCTCGATATTCGAAGTAAAAACCGCAACAACTCCGCGTGAAAATAAAAAAGAAAAAATCCGCGCAAGCAGCATGGCATCGGCAACATCCACAACCTGAAACTCGTCAAAACAGATTAGTTTTTTATCTTTTACCACTCTGCGAACCGCTTCGATTAACTCATCTTTGTATTTTTTTTCTTCTTTCCTGATGTCGCGCAAAGCTTCGTGGATCGCGCGCATAAAGCTGTTGAAGTGAATGTAAATCTTCGGCGTTTTTTTCAGCGAATTAAAAAAGTTTTTCATCAACATCGTCTTACCGCGACCTACACCGCCGTGGATGTAGAAACTTTTTAATGAAGCAGGTTTTGTTGAGATTATTTTTTTTAGAATTCCTGTCGAGACTTTCTCTTCAAGGCTCGAAGCAAGTTTACTTAGCTCGTTTTTGATTAGGATTTGTTGGGGATCTAATTTCATTAGTAAGTTTTTAAGGAAATGATCGACTTGTTGTTGTGATGACAAACCGCCACCGCCAAGGCGTCAGCCTCATCTTCAGTTTTAAAATCAGCTTTCGGCAGAAGAATTTTAATCATCATCTGCACCTGGGTTTTTTCGGCGCGCCCTACTCCGACGATCGCTTTTTTTACCGCGGTCGAAGCATATTCCGAAACTTTCAAACCGCACAAGGCAAGGCTAAGAATCAGCGCCCCGCGTGCTTGGCCAAGTTTTAGCGACGAAACAGGATTCATGTTTACAAAAGTTTCTTCGATCGCCGCCTCATCCGGTTGATGAGTTTTTATGATGCGAACTAACTCTTGATGAAAGTGCAAAAGCCTTGTCGCCATCGGATCTGACGGCGATGAATAAATCGTCTCCGCCGCCACAAAATACAGCGAATTATTTTTTACTTCGATGATGCCAACACCAGTCTTCGTAAGGCCTGGATCGATTCCGATTATTCTTTGTGGGATTTTCATTCTTTAAGTTTTTTTATCCCAGAGCTGGGTTAAACCCAGATCCGTCATTAGAATTGCGACAGTATCTCGCTAAGCCTTAATTCTATTAACCTCGGGCGAGCACCGCACCGGAAAGCCTAGCATGCATAGGCTGACGGAGCGGAGCGGAGAACGAGGCTAATAGAATTAAGGGTTAGTAGAGATAATGGCGTGATTCTAATGACGGATCTGGGTTAAACCCAGATCAGGGTTAAAATAAGGTTGCGAGTTTTTTATCGAGAAGAAGTTGATTGAGGTAGGCTCCGCTATCCGCGGCCTTTTGCAGATCTTTCACTCCTTTATCTACCAAAAAAATATCGGCGAGATAGCGATTATACATGTCGGTTGAGCTGGTTCTGACGATAAAAACTGGCGAGGTTTTTAAGATTTCTTTTAAACCCTCCGTCGCCTGCGCACCGCCATCAGTCTTGGCTTCGGGGGCATTTATTCCACAGAGGCGAAGGTTCTCTTCGTGCAAAATTCCAAAGCCAAGATCAAGCATCACATGCAAGGTATCGCCATCAACCACTCGATTAAGGTAGGCTTGGTAAGTATAGATCTGGCGCGGGTTTGTGGCTGATTTTTTGAAGGAATATCCTTGTGCAGATTTTACGCTTTCAACGATTTCTGTGTCTGCTGGAAGTTTTTCTGTGACCTCGCGATAAATCTTAAAACCACAGTCGATGTAGAGCTGATCTGACCCCGCAGGCTTTACAAGTTTGTAGCAAAACATCTTGCCCCGCCGCGGAGTAAGTTTTTTTTTGCCATCGCGAATCAACGGCAGTGCAGCTTTATCACTCTTGGACTCTTTAGAATTTTTTATTTTTTTACTAAGCTCGATGAAGTTCAGATCTTTTTTAACAACGAGATCTTCGAGATATTTTCTGTCTTCATCACCCCTCACACCAACAAGCAAAGTATAGTGACTCCAGTTCAACTTCGGATCATCTTGCGGAATCTTTGGGTAGGTTTTGTAAAACTTCCGCATGCGATAAAGCGTGCTCTGGCCAATGCCAACGTCGCTCTCTAGCTGTTCGAATAAATGCTTTCCGTAGCTGCTTTTTTCTGACTTTTTATTTTTTTTCAGATGTTTTTCGATCGCCTTACCTACGCTCCAGGCCATCTCAATCTTTTGTCTAGTGGCGATGCGAGCGATACTATCTTGGGCTTGAGCAACGCGATCCCTAACTTCTAACAGCAGTTTGTCGTAGTGTTTTAAAATTATTTTTACTGTCTTCATGTCTTTTGTTTACTGGTCGTAAGCAAGATTTTCGCAACGTTGCGAAAATCTTGTCGCTGGTCGCAACTCCGCTTTGTCGGCGAAAGTAAGAAAGCTAAATCCACGGCCTGTCATATTCCGGCGCTTCTTCAGACAAAGGCGCGGATGGAATATCGGCGTAAGTTTCGCCATTCATCTTGATCACCACGCGGCCAGTGTCGGTGACGATTCCGATTACCGCGAAGTCAAGCCCCCACTTATCGAAGATAGCTTGCGCGACGTTTTCTTTTTCTGGCTTGATGATCATCAACATTCTTTCTTGCGACTCAGAAAGCATGATTTCGTAAGGGTTCATGCCGGTTTCGCGTTGCGGAACTTTTTCGAGATTAAGTTCGATTCCGGTGCCGCCTTTTCCCGACATCTCGAAGGAAGAAGAAGTTAAGCCTGCCGCCCCCATGTCTTGAATTGAAAGGATGCAGTCGAGTTTCATCAGTTCCATGCAAGCTTCGAGCAAGAGTTTTTCGGCAAAAGGATCTCCTACTTGCACGGTTGGACGCTTATCTTCGTCGCCTTCTTTGAACTCGTCGGAAGCCATCACCGCGCCGTTAATGCCGTCGCGTCCCGTCTTCGATCCCACGTAAACAACGGATGCGCCAACTTGCGAAGCGGCAGAGTAAAAGATTTTATCGGAATCAGCGAGGCCAACAGTCATCGCGTTTACGATGATATTTCCGTTGTAACTTTTATCGAAAGTCACTTCGCCGCCAACGGTCGGAACCCCGATGCAGTTGCCGTATCCGCCGATTCCAGAAACCACGCCGTTAACGAGTTGTTTAGTTTTTGGATGATCAATATCGCCGAAACGCAGCGCGTTTAAGTTAGCGATCGGCCGCGCGCCCATCGTAAAAACATCGCGAAGAATTCCACCAACTCCCGTCGCCGCACCTTGATATGGCTCGATGAATGACGGATGGTTGTGACTTTCCATCTTAAAAATAACCGCTTGTCCATCGCCGATATCGATCACCCCAGCGTTTTCTCCTGGCCCGCAGATTACCCACGGAGCTGTGGTGTGCATGGTCTTAAGCCACTTCTTAGTCGATTTATAAGAACAGTGCTCTGACCACATCGCCGAAAAAATTCCAAGCTCGGTGATTGAAGGAGTGCGACCAAGAATATCCAAAACTTTTTGGTATTCGTCGGTTGTTAAGTTGTGGTCTTTAACCAGTTGCGGCGTGATTTCGACGTGTTTCATTTTTTAATATTTTTTACTTAGAAGAATGTTTCGCCCTTCCTGGATCCCCGCCTACGCGGGGATGACGCGTTGAGAAAGCACTTACTTTAAACGTCATCCCCGCGTAGGCGGGGATCCAGGAAGGGTCGTCACAACTAAAAATTTAAACCCCGTTAAGAACCTCTTCCGAGAAAATATAGTTCCCAGTAACCATCTGCACATCGTCGCAATCTTCCAAAGCATCAATCATCTTCAGAAGTTTTTGCACTTGTTCGAGGTCGGAAACTTCGACGGTAACTTTCGCTTTCCAGTCGAGTTTTGCCGAAAGTGGATCTTT
>CAMBXE010000021.1 GCA_945871805.1 Rhizobium sp. Q54
AATAAGAAGTTCCCAAAAGCGACTTTGAGGCAGGTAGAAAGCGACGCTCTTATTTTCGTAAGTTTTAAGTAGTCCGAAGAAAAACGAAGCGACTAAGATAAACCCAGATCCGTCATTAGAATCACGCCATTATCTCTACTAACCCTTAATTCTATTAGCCTCGTTCTCTGCTCCACTCCGTCAGCGTATGCATGCTACGCTTCCGGTGCGGTGCTCGTCCGAGACTGATAGAATTAAGGCTTAGCGAGATACTGTCGCAATTCTAATGACGGATCTGGGATAAAACTTGTTATGCGCAAGATGCTCAGCTTTCTTTTCCAGGCGCACCACAGGAGTAATGGCCAGATAATGTAGAACTGTTCTTCAATCGCCAGCGACCAAAGATGCAATAACGGCTTATCTTCCGAAGCGCCATTAAAATAATCGTTACTTTCTCTTAAGAGATTAAAATTTGAGACGAAGTAGGAGCTGCGCGAGATATGCTTGTTCAGCTGCTTGAATTCATCAGGAAATAAGGCAAACCACCCAAAGGCAAAGCTAGAAATCAGAACCAGTAGTAATGCAGGAAATATCCGCCGAACGCGACGGCTATAAAAATCTAGAAATCTAAAACTATCTGATTCCAAGTTCTTTAAGATGATTGTTGAGATCAAGAACCCGGAAATCACAAAAAAAATATCAACACCTACAAATCCGCCGCCAAAACCAATAGCGTGAAACCCCACAACCAGAAGAATTGCAACAGCTCGGAGCCCATCAATATCCTCGCGATATTTAGGCATAAATTTCTTATCCATTCTTGCTCGCGATAGTTAGGATAGGTGGCGACATTGGGCGCATGGGATAAAAAACTTGCCTAACCCGAAAGTGGTGCACCCGACAGGAGTCGAACCTGTAACCTTCTGATCCGTAGTCAGATACTCTATCCAGTTGAGCTACGGGTGCATAATTATAAACGCTTCGTCGCTTTTCTCGCTTTCGCTCGAAGACGACTCGCGCCGGGGCAAAGACTAGCTTTGCCCGCTATTCCTTTAAAATGCTTTCGCATTTTATTGCGCTTTTAGCGCAACCACTCATAGCCCAGTTGGGCTACGGGTGCATAAAAAACCGCCCCAACCTGCGCTGAAGACGGTAGTATTTTATTCGTTAAACAGTTTCATTTTTCTTCTTCTTTTCCACAACTTCTTCTTTTGCTACAGCTGTAGATTTTTTTCCTTGTTTGGTGATGCCAAGTTTTTCGCGAACTACTGACTCGATCTCGTCGGCAACTTTTGGATTTTCTTTCAAATAGGTTTTGGTGTTTTCTTTGCCTTGGCCGATTTTGCTGTTTTTGTAAGCATACCAAGATCCTGACTTCTCAAGAACTTCGTGCTTAACAGCTAGGTCAATAATTTCACCAAGTCTAGAAACGCCTTCGCCGTAAATGATTTCAAATTCAGCGGTCTTAAAAGGAGGAGCAACTTTATTTTTAACTACTTTCACTTTGGTTTCGTTACCAAGAACTTCTTCCTGATCTTTAATTGCAGTGCCTCTACGGATATCCAGCCTAACTGAAGCGTAGAATTTTAAAGAGTTGCCGCCCGACGTAGTTTCTGGAGAGCCAAACATCACGCCAATCTTCATTCTGATTTGGTTGATGAAGATGATCGTTGAGTTGCTCTTCGAAACGGTTGAGGTGAGTTTACGCAAAGCTTTGCTCATCAAGCGCGCTTGTAGACCCATTTGATTGTCGCCCATTCCGCCTTCGAGTTCAACTTGCGGAACTAGCGCAGCAACTGAGTCGATCACGACTAAATCAACTGCGCCCGAGCGAATTAAAGTGTCGGTAATTTCAAGAGCCGCTTCACCACAATCTGGCTGAGAGATGATTAACTCTTCCAAATTAATGCCGAGATTTTTGGCATAAGCCGGATCAAAAGCGTGTTCAGCGTCAACGAAGGCGCAAGATAATCCTGCCTTTTGCGCTTCAGCAATCGCGTGTAAAGTGAGGGTGGTTTTGCCCGAAGATTCTGGTCCGTAGATTTCAACAATACGTCCGCGCGGATATCCGCCAACGCCAAGAGCGACGTCAAGCGCGAGTGATCCGCTAGGAATTACTTCGATATCAAGAATTGGCTTAGAGCCAAATTTCATTGCCGAGCCTTTACCGAATTGTTTATCGATTTGCGACAGAGCTGCTTCTAGGGCTTTTTTACGATCGTTCATGTGGTCTCCTTTTTTGGGTTTAGTTTTTTTGGGGGGGGGTTAAGATTTTAAAAGTTTAAGCATCGTTTCTCCAAGCATGGCTGGGTTATCTGAAACTACGACTCCGGCAGACTTCATTGCTTCGATTTTTCCTTCTGCGCCGCCTTTGCCGCCAGAAATAATCGCGCCGGCATGGCCCATACGACGCCCTTCTGGAGCGGTACGACCAGCGATAAAGCCAACTGTTGGTTTTTTGCGACCTTTTCTTGCTTCTTGACGAAGGAATTCTGCCGCGTCTTCTTCGTCAGAACCACCGATTTCACCAATCATGATCATGGCTTCGGTTTCTGGATCAGACAAAAACATGTCTAAGCAGTCGATAAAATCTGTGCCGTTAACTGGATCGCCACCAATGCCGATACAAGTGCTTTGACCAAGGCCAACTCTAGTAGTTTGATGAACTGCTTCGTAAGTTAAAGTGCCTGAGCGTGAGACAATCCCAATCTTGCCGCGCTGGTGAATATGGCCAGGCATGATGCCGATTTTGCACTCACCTGGAGTGATTATTCCTGGGCAATTAGGGCCAATGAGGCGAGACAAAGAGCCGGTTAAAGCCTTTCTAACTTTCACCATGTCAAGAACCGGAATTCCTTCGGTGATGCAAACAATAAGCTCAATCTCAGCTTCAATCGCTTCAAGAATTGCGTCGGCAGCAAAAGCTGGTGGAACGTAAATTACCGAAGCGTTACAGCCCGTTACCTCTTTCGCTTCATAAACCGTGTTAAAAACAGGAATATCAAGATGCTTAGTTCCGCCTTTACCTGGCGTGACTCCGCCAACCATTCTTGTTCCGTAGGCAATTGCTTGCTCAGTGTGAAAAGTGCCGTGTGCGCCGGTGATGCCTTGGCAGATGACTTTGGTGTTTTTGTTTACGAGTACTGACATTGCTAATCCTTAATTATTAAAAACTTTCTGCGGCTTTCACTGCTTTTACGATCTTATCTGCGGCATCAGCCAGGTCATTTGCCGGAATGATTGTTAGACCAGATTCAGCGAGAATTTTTTTACCCAAATCAACGTTGGTTCCTTCAAGACGAACGACCAGGGGAACGGAAAGATTGGTTTCTCTCGCCGCCTCGATGATGCCGTTGGCAATAATGTCGCAACGCATGATTCCGCCAAAAATATTCACCAGAATTCCTTTTACGCTTGGATCAGAAAGAATGATTTTGAAGGCCGCCGAAACTTTCTCGCGAGTAGCTCCGCCGCCAACATCCAAGAAGTTCGCCGGCGATGAGCCGTAAAGTTTAATGATGTCCATTGTTGCCATCGCAAGACCTGCACCATTAACCATGCAGCCGATTTGGCCGTCCATTTTAATGTAGCTCAATTCGTATTTTGAGGCTTCGATTTCGAGTGGCTCTTCTTCGTCTAAATCGCGCATTTCACGGATGTCGTCGTGACGATGTAATGCGTTATCATCAAAATTAATTTTTGCATCGAGAGCGACAATTTCGCCTTCGGCCGTTTCCACCAAAGGATTGATTTCAATTTGCGACGCATCGCTGGCGATGAAAGCCTCGTAAAGAGAGAAAACCAATTTTGAAAATTTCTTCAAAAGCTCGTCTTTGAACCCCAAAGCAAAACCAAGTTTGCGCGCATGGCAAGATCGAATTCCTGAGGCTGGATCAACCTTAACTGAAATAAGTTTTTCTGGAGATTTTAGCGCAACTTCTTCGATCTCAACGCCGCCTTCAGTTGAGGCCATAAAAACGATTGCCTTGGTTTTGCGATCAACAACTACCGACAAATAATATTCTTTTTTAATGCTTGAGCCAGCTTCAACGTAAATCCTTTTAACAAGCTTTCCTTCTGGGCCAGTTTGATGCGTAACCAGGGTCATGCCCAGCATGTGCGCGGCTTTGTCTTTTACTTCCTCGACTGATTTTACAACCTTAACGCCGCCAGCTTTACCGCGACCACCCGCATGAATTTGCGCCTTAACCACAAAAACTTTATGACCCGCCGCTTCTAGAGATTTTGCAGCTTCAACCGCCTCTGGAACAGAAAACGCTTGATGCCCTTCAGGCACCGCAACACCGAATTTTTTTAACAAGCCTTTGGCTTGATACTCGTGAATATTCATTAGAAAGTGAATTTGAATTACCGCTTACAAAGAAGAGGCGCGGCACCGTAAGTTTGAATTTTAATTCGGCAATCCCCCAAGGTAGAAATATGAAAAATGTTCTGATAACCCGCTCGCCCAGCGCATCTGCGGAGATTGCTCAGCTTTTAGCAAATCAAGAATTTCAAATATTTTGCGAGCCACTTTTCACCGTCGAAAAACTCGCGGTAGAAAAAGTTTTTACGCCGATTTCTGCTGCGATTGTCACCAGTCTTAACGCCTGTTTAGCCTTAGAAAATTCAGGCATTTCCAAGAAAACAAAAATTCTAACTGTCGGTAAAAAAACTGCGCAGGAATTGGAGCGAATCGGATTTAAAAATATTATTTTATCTCCACAAAATTCAGCTGAATCCTTATTTGATTTAGCCGCTCAAGAATCGGGACAAATCCTTTATTTTCGCGGATCGGTAATAAGTTTTGATTTCGCCGCAAAGTTAAAAAATGTCCGAGATATTCTCGCCTACAAAACTCACGAAGTGGAAAATTTCTCTGCCGATTTCAAAAAAATTTCCTACGATGAAGTGCTAATTTTCTCCAAAAATAGTTTGGAAATTTTTCACAAACTCATCACGAGACACAATCTGCTTGAATATTTTGCGAGCTCACAAATCCTCTGCCTGAGCGATCAGATTCTTGATTGCGCCAAAAAATTTCGATTCAAAAAAACCTGTACTTTCGCTGACAATCCTCTCCTTAAAAAATTCTATGACTGAACAAAAAATGCCCGAAAAAAAACCTGGGAAAAAGAGCTCAATTTTAACCAAAATTATTTTGCTGATTCTGTTGATTGGCGGCGTCTTAGTTGCGGTGAAATTGTGGCACAAAAACCCTGAAAATCCAAAACAAGAACAAAGCTCAGACCATGATCTTATCGGCCTTCTAGACGGCTATTCCGATCAGAATGATCAAGAAGATTTATCAGACCTCGCCACAAATGAACTACGTGAAAAAGGCGCAGAATTCATTTACCAAATGTTGCTCAAGAACCAGCTAAAAATCGAAGATCTAAACACGCAGTTACAAACTCTAAAAAGCGAAGTCTTAAAATATCGCAGCCAAGAAAAACTCGGCAAAATGATTTTGGTTTACGTCGATCTACGCGAAAAAATTCTCTTCGAAAAAAGTTACGACGAAGATCTGAAGAGCTTTGAGGTTCTAAGCGCCTCGGACGAAGTTCTGACTGGAAAAATTGTAAAACTTAAACCGCTTCTCCCGATTTTTGTAACGCAGAAAAAATTGGAAAAAAACTTCTCCAACATCATTCCTGAGTTAATTATTAACAAAAAAAATAGCGTCACAAACGAAAGCCTGATCGCCAAAATTCAGCGAGATATTTCTCGCCTAGTTGTGCTGCGCAGAATCGATGAAAAAAATCCCGGAGAAGTTGATGCCGTGGTCGTTCGCATCGAAAAACTTCTGAAACAAGAAAATTATTCAGATGCGCTGAGCGCAGCGCTGTCGCTTCCCGCCGACTACAATCCAATCCTTAAAAATTTCCTCGACGAGCTTCACACTTCGCTCGAAGTCAAGCAAATTGACCAAGAAATTTTGAATTATCTCAAAAGCCTAAACTAATGCTCACAATCCTCTGGGTTCTTCTCGCTGCCTTTTTTCTTACCGCTTCGTTTTCCTGGCTGCTCGATCACAACGGCCATGTCCTGATCACCTGGCTTGGCTACGAATTGCAAACTGACGTTCTGACGGCAATTTTAATCTCGGCATTTTTCTCGCTGATAATTTTTGCGATTTCTTACTTACTCGCGCGAATCTTGGCGATCAAATTTCCCAGCCTGCTAAAAATCTTATTTAGAAAAAGTTATGCAAAGAGCCTGGAGAAGCTCTTACGCAGACATCGCCAAGGTTTTGATCTGATGGCCGAAACCCTTCTCGCCCTTGAAATTAACGACGAGAAATCTGCAGAAACTCTACAAAAAAAATTCGCTAAACTCATCAAGCACCCGGGCTTAAATAATTTTCTTCTCGGCAAAATTCTTTTTGAAAAACGTAAATTTTCTGATGCCGCCGAGATGTTCGAAAAATTCGGACATAATCCTCACGCCAAAATTCTGGTGCTAAAATCAAAATTTGAATTGGCCTTACAAGATCAGGATGAGCCCAAGGCCATCGCTTACGCTAAACAGATTCTTGCTGCCAAACGCAACAGCTTCGAAATTGCTCGACAGCTCTTTACTCTCTACAAAAAGCGCGGCTTGTGGCAAGATACAAAAAGCCTGATCGCCGAATATGGCAGCGAAAAATTCCGTGATGAATTACAAAAGCGCGATGTGGCCGTAATCAACACCGCCCTGGCTCTTGAAGCCTATCAGCAAAAGAAATTTTTACTCGCAATCAAGCATGCGAACATCTCGTTGAAAGCAGAAAATAATTTTCTACCCGCACTTGAGATTCGGCTTAAATCCTGGCTCAAGCTTGGCTTAGGATTTAAAGTCAGTTGGGAGATCAAGACACTTTGGAAAGACAATCCGCATTTAATTCTCGCCGAAATTTTTGATCTCGTGAACCGAAAATCTTCCGCAAAAACACGCGTAAAAACGATGAAGAGTCTAGCCGAAACTAACTCACAATCAGTGCTTGGAAAATTAGCCGTCGGCATCGTCGCCTTCAGATCTGGCGACTACGCAGCCGCAAAAGAATCTTTGTTCCTCTCTCTTCTCCAACAAAAAACTTACCGCGCTTACAGGTTGCTTGCCGCCACTGAAAAAGCCTTGGGCAACATCGAAGAATCCCAAAAGAATTTAACCAAACTTAAAATGTTCGAATGCGACGACCACTATCGCTGCGGCTCCTGCGGACATCTCAGCTCAAAGTGGAATGCAAAATGCACCTCGTGCGATACTTACGATTCGGTTGAGTGGAATAGGTAATAAAAAGAATACCTAACTTTCCGAAGTATAATTCGGTGCTTCCGAAGTAATGGTGATCGAGTGAGGATGCGATTCGCGCAGGCCAGAGTTGGTGATGCGGACGAAGTTACAATTTTTTCTCATCTCTTCGATCGTGCCGTTTCCGGTGTAACCCATTGCTGCTTTTAAGCCGCCGACTAATTGATGAACCACATCTGCAGCCGCGCCTTTGTAGGCCACGCGACCTTCGACACCTTCGGGAACTAATTTCATTTTATCCGAAACATCTTGCTGGAAGTAGCGATCTGCTGAGCCGCGCGCCATTGCTCCCATTGATCCCATGCCACGGTAAACTTTGTAAGAACGACCTTTGAATAAAACAATTTCGCCGGGAGTTTCTTCGGCGCCCGCAAGTAATCCACCAAGCATTACGCAAGATGCACCTGCGGCGATGGCTTTGGCGAGGTCGCCAGAAAATCTGATTCCGCCGTCAGAAATCACCGGAATTTTTACGCTGTCGCAATATTCAACTACGTCGAGAAGTGCCGACAATTGCGGCACGCCAACGCCAGCGACAATCCGAGTTGTGCAGATTGATCCTGGACCAATTCCAACTTTTACCGCATCTGCACCAGCGTCGATCAATGCCTTAGCCGCTTCTGATGTGGCAATATTTCCGGCGATGAAATTTTGTTTTGGGTAAGCTTTTTTTAGCTCACGCACGGTTTCAATTACGCCGGCGGAATGGCCGTGCGCAGTATCAATCACCACGATATCGACCCCTGCTTCGATCAAAGCCTCTGCGCGCTTAATGCCTTCGCGACCCACGCCAGTTGCTGCCGAAACAAGAAGGCGACCTTCTTCGTCTTTCGAAGCGAAAGGAAATTGCTTAGTTTTTTCTAGATCTTTACCAGTCATCAAACCAATGCAGTTGCCGCTTGAGTCAGTTAAAATGATGCGTTCGATTTTATTTCTGTGCAGAAGTGATTTGGCTTCAGACTTACTCACGCCTGCTTTTGCAGTGATAAGATTTTCGCTGGTCATCAATTCGCTCACTGGCTGTTTCTTGTCTGTGGCAAAGCGCACGTCGCGATTAGTAAGAATTCCGAGTAGCTTTTTTGTGCCTTCTTTAACCACAGGAATTCCAGAAATTCCGTAAGTTTTCATTAATAAAAGCGCCTCGCCCAAACTCGCGTTAGGCGTTATCGTTACTGGATTGGTAACGACTCCAGATTCAAACTTTTTTACTTTACGAACTTCGTCTGCCTGCTCTTTTGGTGAGAAGTTTTTGTGAATACAGCCGAGTCCTCCGGCCTGCGCCATTGCAATCGCCAAGCGACTTTCGGTAACCGTATCCATCGCCGCCGAAATGATTGGAACTTCGAGGGAAATATTTTTGGTAATCTTGGTTTTGGTATTGGCTTCAGTCGGAAGAACATTTGAGAATGCCGGCTTCAAGAGCACGTCATCAAAGGTGAGAGAGGGAGCGGCGGTTTCGATTATTTTGCGACTTTTTTTCATTTCAGTGAATTAATTTTTTACTAGCCAAAATTGTTTCTGCCGAGACAAGATCGAGAATCTAAAATCTAAAATCAAAAATTTATGTCTTCGTCAATCGAAAAACTTTGTGCTGAGCGCAAAATAAAACTTACCGAGAACCGCCGAATTATCGCCCGCGTAATCGAGCAAAGTAACGACCATCCTGATGTTGAAGAAGTTTATCGTCGCGCTTCAAAAGTTAATCAAAGCATTGGCATTGCTACGGTTTATCGCGCGGTGAAAATGTTCGAAGAATTTGGCCTGGTCGCTAAACATGATTTTGGCGGTGGCAGAGCTCGATATGAAAAGCTCGAAAGCGATGATCATCACGATCACTTGATTGATATTACCACTGACGAAGTTCACGAATTTTTCAGCGAAGAGCTCGAAAAAATGAAAGAAAAACTTGCGCACGAAAAAGGTTACGAACTCGTTGGGCACAAGCTGGAGCTCTATTGCCGCCCCCTAAAAAGATGAATGAAGAAATAAATAAAATAATCACTCCGCAACTTAATTTTGACGGAACCACTCACGACAAAAAAATTTCTGGCGAAAAATTCGTAAAACTTTTTTGCGATCTTTACCGCATTGAACTTTTTAAAGACGGTCTCGACCTAATCCTTACGCAGCTTCACAAGAAACAACTGCATTTCGAAATTAAGGAAATGAAGGGCTGGGACACTAATGTTGGCTGCTTTCTTACTAATAAAATCACGCTGCG
This sequence comes from Rhizobium sp. Q54, assembly GCA_945871805.1. GTDB lineage: Bacteria > Pseudomonadota > Alphaproteobacteria > Rickettsiales > UBA1997 > UBA2645. The sequence continues at coordinate 9,494 of CAMBXE010000021.1, forward strand.
AAATTTAAGTCACAACGTGCTCGCGCATGAGATGGCGCATGCCCTCGCTCACGAAAGCAAAATAGATTTAGGCGAAGAGTTTCGGAAGTGTATTGCTTTCGACATGAAAGGCCGCGAGCCGCAAATTCTGACTTTGCGCGGCGAGGTGAAGAGGCTGATGGTTGACGCTTTAAAGACTTATCCGCCGCATCATTTTCTTGGCGAGCTTTTTGCGCGCTACTTCGAATTGCTTAGTGTTTCGCGGAATGTTGTAAGTACGGGAGACTTTGCTACTGCTGACGTCATGGATTTTTTTATTAACGTTACCAACTTCATCGAGAAGATTTTTAATCCGCAGATTCGTAAAAAAATTGATCCGAAGATTGCAAGCGAGACCGCGAATTTGAAACTTCCGCCACTCGAGAAAAAGTTCCAAGATAGGATTGAATCAAAACAAAAAATTTCTTGGTCGGGAAGGGCGAGGCCAGGTAGTCTCTCGGTTAAATAATTTTAAATTTTATGACTAAAATCACTCAGGCTTTCATTTTTGCTGCTGGGCGCGGAGAGCGCATGAGGCCTCTTACTGATACAATCCCCAAGCCTTTGGTTAAGATTAAAAACAAGGCGATTATTGATTACGCGATTGAGAAATTAGACCAAATTCCGTCGATTAAAAAAATTATTATTAATGGATTTTACCTCGCTGAACAAATCGAGGAACACATTAAAAAATTGAAGAATCCGAAGATCGTTTTTTCGCGGGAAATGGAGAAAATTGAAACTGGCGGCGGGCTTGTTTTTGCGAAAGACGAAATCGATTTAACTAAGCCGCTTCTTACTGTTAACGGCGACGTTCTTTGGCAGGAAAATGCGTCTGATCTCGAGTTGCTTTGTAATGCCTGGGATCCGCTTGAATGCGACATTCTGCTTGGGCTGAAGAGGTCTGAGGATTACTTAGGTTACGACGGCGTTGGCGACTTCGAAATAATCCAGGATCGCCTTTTTCGCCTACCCGATTTGGCAATGAATTACGCTTTTGTTGGTCTGCAAATTATTAATCCAAAAATCTTAAAACAGGCGCCTAAAGATTTACCGGGGGATTTGCCCAGAAAATGTTTTTCAATGTCGCATTTTTACCGATCTGCCGTTGGCGAAGGTGGATTAGTTCACCGAATAAAAGCTGTTGAACTAGCCGGAAAATATTTTCACATCGACAACGTTGACGCAGTTAAATTCACTGAAAAAAATTTCTAAACCCTTGTAAATGCTGGTCAAAATGTAATTTTGAGCACCGTGCTCAAAATCTTTTATTTTGAGTTTTTTCTCACTAAATCCACCACCAGCTGAACATTTTCAATCGGCGTTTCTGGTAAAATTCCGTGGCCAAGATTAAAGATAAATGGGTGGGCGCTGAAGGTTTCTAAAATTTCTAAAACTTCTTTTTCGATTTCTTTTTTCGAGCCAAAAGCGAGTAGAAAATTGTCGAGATTTCCCTGCACAACTTGTCCGAGATTTTCCTGAAGATTTTTTTTCGCCCAGATTTTACTAACATTTTGATCTAGCGCTAAACCTTGTGGAGCAACCTCGCGCGCGAATTTTTCGTAAGAAATTCCAACTCCGCGCGGAAAGCAAATCACCGGGGTTTTTACTGAGGATTCTACCGAGGATCTTAAATTTAATTTTCCGATTTCGGTGACAATTTTTTTCGTTGGTTCAATCACCCATTTTTGCAACTGATCTGGCGGCAAAACTCCCGCCCAAGAATCGAATAACTTCACGACATCCGCACCAGCATTGATCTGAAGGGATAAATATTGAATAATACTTTGCGTTAAAATCTCGATTAACTCAGCAAAAAAACCTTCATCTTTAATTGCGGCGCGACGCGTTGCTTCAAAGTTTTTTGAACCTCCGCCTTCAATCATGTAACAGGCTAGAGTCCAGGGTGATCCAGAAAATCCGATTAGAGCTTTATCTTTGCCGAGTTTTGATTTCGTAAGTTCTAAAGCCTCAAAAACTGGAGAGAGATGTTTGGCGATATTTTCGGTGCGAAGATTTTTTAATTCGAATGATCCGAGTTTTGGTCCTTCGTTTTTTACGAATTCAACTTTCACCCCAAGGGCATCTGGAATAACTAAAATGTCGGAGAAAATAATAGCCGCATCGAGGTCAAAACGAGTGATTGGCTGCAGGGTTACCTCACTGGCTAGTTTTGGTGTGTAGCAGAGATCTAAGAAGTTTTTTACGTTCGATCTAATCTCGCGATATTCTGGTAAATATCTTCCTGCTTGACGCATGATCCAAATCGGTGGGGTAGTGGTTTTATTTCCGTTCAGAGTATTAATTAATTTATTCATTCTTTTTTATTATTTTTATTAGAGCTGTGGATTTGTTGATGAAGTTTTGAACGAATTTATTAACAGAAAGAATCCTTTGTTATAAAGGGTTAAAGCTAAGTTATTAACATGTTAAAAACTTTCTAAAATCTTTTAAACAAGATGAAAACTTGTTAAGAAAATTAATAAGTTTTTTGTCAGAAAAAAATCTGTGGATAAGTCCGAAGTTATTAACAAATAATCCGCAACCTATCCGCTTCCTCAATATTATCGTTCCGACGTTTGCAGGGGTGATAAATAATAAATTCATCAAAAATTAATCATGAGATTAAACAAAATTCTAATCATCACGTCGCTTGCAATTGTGAGCTGCTCAAGCAATTCAAATCAGTTAGACCTGACCAAAAAAGAGATAAAACCAAATGAATTTTGGTGGCCTAATAAAGTTAATCTTTCTCCTCTTCGCCAACACGCAGCTGAATCAAATCCTTACGGCAGCAATTACGAATACTCAAAAGAATTTGCCAAGCTCGATATCGACATTCTGAAGAAAGATATCAAAAACGTAATGATGACCTCGCAAGATTGGTGGCCAGCGGACTATGGAAATTATGGCCCATTCTTTATTCGTATGGCATGGCACAGTGCCGGAACTTACAGATCGGAAGACGGTCGCGGCGGCGCTGGTGGTGGACAACAAAGATTTGAGCCCCTGAACAGTTGGCCAGATAACGCGAATCTCGACAAAGCAAGGCGCCTACTTTGGCCGATCAAACAAAAATATGGCAGCAAACTTTCTTGGGCTGATTTGATGGTTCTTTCCGGCAATGTTGCGCTTGAATCAATGGGCTTTAAAACCGTTGGATTTGCTGGCGGCAGAACCGATGACTTCGAGCCGGATTTGGTTTATTGGGGTCCAGAAAACAAATTCATGGGAAGTAATCGTTTCGACAAGAACGGCAAACTTGAAAAGCCGCTTGGCGCAACAACCATGGGCTTGATTTACGTAAATCCAGAAGGTCCGAATGGAAGTGGAGATCCAATTGCAGCAGCTCATCAAATACGCGAAACTTTCGGTCGCATGGCGATGAATGATGAAGAAACCGTTGCTCTAATTGCTGGCGGACACACTTTTGGTAAAACTCACGGCGCACATAATCCAGGAAAATGCGTTGGGGTTGATCCTGCTGGCGGCGCCATTGAAGACCAAAGCATGGGCTGGAAAAATAAATGCGGAAGCGGCAAGGGAGTCGATACTGTTACAAGCGGATTAGAAGGCGCTTGGACTTCTAGCCCAGCAGCTTTCACGCATGACTATCTTGAGAATCTCTTCGCCTTTGATTGGGTAAAAACCAAAAGTCCGGGCGGTGCAATTCAATGGATTCCTAGCGAAAAAAGCGCGTCTAACTTGGTTCCCGACGCTCACGATTCTAGCAAAAGACATTCGCCAGTTATGCTGACAACTGACATATCGTTAAAATTTGATCCTGAATATAAAAAAATCGCAAAACGCTTCCAAGAAAATCCAAAAGAATTTGAAAAGGCTTTTGCCAGTGCCTGGTTCAAACTTACTCATCGCGACATGGGGCCAAGTGCTAGATATGTTGGGAAAGAATCTCCAAAAAAAGCTTTGTCTTGGCAAGACCCTATCCCTGCGGTTAAGCACGCTCTAATTAACGCCTCCGAGATCGAAAAGCTAAAAGCGCAAATCCTAAAATCTGGATTAAGCAAGTCTGAGCTTGTTAAAACCGCTTGGGCTTCAGCTGCGTCTTTCCGTTCTACCGACATGCGCGGTGGAGCAAATGGAGCGCGTATTCGTCTAGAGCCGCAAAAGAACTGGGAAGTTAATAATCCGCAAGAATTAGCTAAAACGCTGAGCGTCTTAGAAAAAATTCAGAAGGATTTTAACAAGACCTTGAGTGGCGGCAAACAAGTTTCTCTCGCTGACGTGATTGTGCTTGGCGGATCGGCTTCAATTGAAAAGGCGGCTCGCGAAGCGGGCGTTAATATTAAAGTTCCTTTCCAAGCTGGTCGCGGCGATGCTTCACAAGAACAAACTGATGTTAAATCATCTGCTGTTCTAGAGCCTAAATCTGATGGATTCAGAAATTATCACAGCAAGAGCGATGTGACTTCGCCCATTAATTCACTGATTGATCGTGCTTACCTGCTTGATTTAACCGTGCCGGAAATGACCGCTTTAATTGGGGGGATGAGATCAATTGGCGCGAATGCAAATAAGTCTGAATTTGGAGTCTTCACTAAAAAGCCAGGAGTGCTCACTAATGACTTCTTCGTCAACCTTCTCGACATGTCAACCGAGTGGAAAAAGTCTGATATTATGGAGGGAGTTTATGAGGGTCGTAACAGAAAAACTGGCGAACTTAAATGGAAAGCAACTTCCGTTGATCTGGTCTTTGGTTCAAGCTCTGAACTTCGTGCGATTGCTGAGGTTTATGCGGCTGATGATGGCAAAGAAAAGTTCATAAAAGACTTTGTCAAAGCATGGGCAAAGGTTATGAATTTAGATCGTTTTGATTTGAAGAAATAACGAACAAGAATTTGTGGTAAAAGTTAATTTGTAAAATCATTACAGCCTCTGAAGGACCTGATTTTCTAGCAATTTGGAATGAAAACAAAATTGCGAAAAAAGATGGTTTTTCAGGGACTCCTTAAATATGTGAAAAAAATAATCGAAAAAAAACTAACAGAGAAGTTTCTGCCGAAATTTTTAGAGGTGAAAAATAAAAGTCATCTTCATCGCGGACATCTTGAAGACGAAACTGGCGACACGCATTTTGAGGTTTTGATCGAGGCGGATGAATTAAGAAAACTTGGAAGAATTCAGGCGCATCGCGAAGTTAATTCTGTGCTAAAAGATGAGTTCGAAAATGGGCTGCACGCGCTGGAGATAAAAATAAAATAACTTGTGCCAATCGATCAGCGAGGATTCGGGATGTTTTTGCGAAACTTTTCGCCGGTTGAGCGAAGTCGAAACCAAGATAAGTTCGGCGCAAATCTTTTCTTGGTTTCGACTTCGCTCAACCGGCGAAAAGATTGAATTAGTGAGTGATTAGAAAGTTCCGCCACCCCAGTCTTTGCGAGGATGGCGCTGGAAGAGCTGGGGCAATAAACTTACGCGACGGCTTTCTCTTTTTTCTGAACTACTGTGATCGATTTTTTGCCTTCTCTTTCCTCAACTTCCTTGCCGCTAAGTAGAGAAATTTCAATTGCCTTACTGTCGCTAATTCCCTTTTTAGTAACGCGCACCGACTTCACATTTTTTTGTGAAGGGATGTCAAACATCACATCAAGCAAAATATTTTCAGTAATCGCGCGAAGGCCGCGGGCGCCGGTTTTGCGCTCGATAGCAAGTTTGGCAACTTCTTTAATTGCCTCTTCGTCAAAAATCAGATCAATTTTATCGAGAGAGAAAAGTCTTTGATATTGTTTGGTAATCGCATTTTTCGGATCGACTAAAATTCGGGCGAGATCTTCTTTTGTTAAGCCCTCAAGCGGCGCAAGGACAGGAAGCCTGCCGACAATTTCTGGAATCAAGCCGAACTTAATTAGATCGTCGGGCTCAACTTTGTTGAAAATATCTTTGCGAGCCGTGTCGTCTTTGTCTCTGACGTTAGCGCCGAAGCCCATGGAGGCATTAGATCCGCGTGAAAGAATAATTTTTTCCAAACCAGAAAATGCTCCGCCGCAAATGAAAAGAATATTGCGGGTGTCGATCTGCACATATTCTTGCTGCGAAGATTTTTTGCCGGGCTGAGTTGGCACTGAAGCTGTTGTGCCTTCGATGATCTTCAGCAAGCCTTGCTGCACGCCTTCGCCGGAAATATCACGACGAGTATTATCTTCAGATTTGCGCGCAATTTTATCGATCTCATCAATGTAAACAATGCCACGCTGCGCTTTTTCAATGTCGAAATTCGCCGCTTGCAACAGGCGAGAAATAATGTTTTCAACATCGTCGCCAACGTAGCCAGCTTCGGTGAGTGAAGTGGCATCGGCGATGGTAAAAGGCACGTCGAGAGTTTTTGCTAAGGTTTGTGCGAGCAAAGTTTTTCCGCAGCCGGTTGGTCCGATTAGGAGGATGTTTGATTTGTTGATTTCAATCGCATCGGCATTGGCTGAGCTATTTGCATCAATACGCTTGTAGTGATTGTAGACAGCAACCGCCAAAACTTTTTTGGCGTAATTTTGGCCAACAACATATTCATCGAGAATCTTAAGAATATCTTTTGGTGTAGGCTTGCTGCCGTCAGTTTTTTGTAGCGGAGATTTTTTTTGCTCTTCGCGTAAAATATCCATTCCAAGCCCGATGCACTCGTTGCAAATCATTGCAGCAGGGCCGGCGACTAGTTTTTTTACTTCGTGCTGAGTCTTGCCACAAAAGGAGCAAGAGAGATCTTTGTCGTTGTCTTTGGTCATTTTATTGTTCTGATTTTTCTGGGCGGCGTTCGATTACTTCATCGATTAAGCCGAATTCTTTTGCTTTTTGTGGCGACATAAAATTGTCGCGCTCCATTGATTTCTCGATGGTCGTTAACTTTTGTCCGGTATGTTTTGCGTAGATTTCGTTAAGTCTTTTTTTCAAGGCGAGAGTTTCTTGTGCGTGAATTTCTATGTCAGTTGCTTGACCTTGATAGCCACCGGAAGGCTGGTGGATCATGATGCGTGAATTAGGCAGACAAAATCTTTTACCGGGAGCGCCGGCAGCAAGAAGCAATGAGCCCATGGAGGCGGCTTGTCCGATACAAAGAGTTGCGACATCTGGGCGAATATATTGCATGGTGTCATACATCGCGAGGCCAGAGGTAACAATGCCTCCTGGGGAGTTGATGTAAAAATAAATATCTTTTTTAGGATCTTCCGATTCTAAAAATAAAAGCTGCGCAACCACGAGTGACGAGACTTGGTCGTTCACTTGGCCAGAAAGAAAAATTATTCTTTCTTTGAGCAGGCGCGAGTAAATATCGTAAGATCTCTCGCCTTTAGCGGTTTGCTCAACCACCATCGGAACGAGGTAGTTAGCGTGGTTGGGGATGTTGTTAGACATGCTTGGGAGTAAGTTGGGAAGGAATTGCTACAGGCTAAGAAACAAAAATCTTCAAAGCAATCTTGAAAGTCTTTTGTCTCTTCATAACTTGCGCGGCCCAAAAATTCATCAGGAGAAAACATGGAAGAAAACAATGCAGAAGTAATGCCAGAGGTAAATCCACTGGAGGAAAAAATTGTCGAACTCGAGCAAAAAAATACTGAGTTAAACGATAAATTGCTTCGCGCCTTAGCCGAGCTAGATAACGTGAGAAGAAGATCTAGAGAAGAAATTGAAAAGACCGCACGCTTCGCTATTTCTGCTTTTGCGACCGATTTAGTTGTGGTCGCTGAGAATTTTTTTATGGCGAGCGAAAATGCGCCGAAAGAAGAAATTGAAAAAAATCCGGCAGTTAAAAGTTACGCTGATGCGATCGTAATGACCGAAAAAGAGCTGCTAAAAATTTTAGAAAAAAATCAGGTCAAAAGAATTTATCCGCTTAATCAAAAATTTGATCACAATTTTCATGAAGCCATTGCGCAGCTAGAATCCGAGGCTGAAGAGGGGGTGATTGTGCAAGTTATTCAGGCGGGATATTCGATTGCTGATCGCTTGATCCGTCCAGCATTAGTTGGGGTTGCAAAAAATAAGTCGTAATCTAGGTTGCCGCGCCCTTTTATCGCAAGGCTAGGGATTATAGCTCAGTTGGTTAGAGCAGGATGCTCATAACGTCTTGGTCGTAGGTTCGAGTCCTACTGATCCCACCAGCATTACCAAAATTGATTCCTTGGTCCCCAAGTGACGTAAGTCCACCTAGGTTTCTGCAATAATAAAAATATGCCAAAAGTAAAAACAAACAGTAGCGCTAAGAAGCGTTTCAAAGTCACCGGCACAGGAAAGATTCTGCACAAGCAGGCCGGCAAACGACATAATCTCGGCAGCAAAAGCCAGAGAAGAATTCGTAATCTCCGCAAAAGCGCAGTACTCTCAGAAGGCCACGCGGCCAGTGTTCTGAAGTTCAAAATGCCTTATAACCGCTAATTAGAATAACATGAGTCGTGTAAAAAAAGCTGTCACAAAAAAAGCCAGACACAAAAAGATTTTAAAGATGGCTAAAGGCTATCGCGGCCGCGCCAAGAGCTGTTTCCGCGTAGCAATCCAAAAAGTTGAAAAGGCATTACAATATGCTTATCGCGATCGCAAAGTCAGAAAAAGAGACTTCCGTGGTTTGTGGATTCAGCGTATCAACGCCGCAGTTCGTGAGCATGATATGATTTATTCTCGCTTCATCAGCGGGCTAAAAGCAGCTCATATAGATCTTGATCGCAAAGTGCTTTCTGACCTTGCAATTCGCGAACCAGAAGCTTTTGCGCAAATCGTTGAAAAAGCCAAAAAAGCTTTAGCTGCTTAATGAACCTCTACAACGTTCTCGTTAAAAAAAATCCAGCTGAGAAAATCGAAGATATTGTCCTGATGAGGGACGGGTTTTCTTGGCTGGCATTTTTTTTTAATGGGCTGTGGTTCTTATATTTCCGGATGTGGAAAGAGTTTTTTGTTTTGATCTTCGTTAACGCTGCCTTCGTTTTTTTTGCTAAAATCTCTTCAAATTTTGATCGAGTCTTACTTGAGGCTGCCTTTATTTTTATGGTTGCGCTTAATGCCAATTATTGGCGCATCGAACATTTGAAGAAAAAAAGTTATGAGTTGGTAGGCGTAGTTTTTGGTGCCAATCCTATTGATGCTAAGCTGCATTTTATTAATGGCCTGGATGAAGAATTTGATGAGGCGATTCTTAATCCAAAAATCGCGTAAATTGACAGGTGTGAAAATTTCTCATTTCATGCACAGGGCCTTATTCGACAAGGATGCTGGTTATTACCGCACTAGAAATCCCATTGGCAAAAATTCTGATTTTATTACGTCTCCTGAGATTTCTCAGGTTTTTGGTGAGCTGCTTGCCGCATACTTATTGCAAATTTTTTCACAAAGCTCTCTTGGACAAAAAAGTGGGCAGAAAGGCAAAATTTCTTTAGTTGAAATGGGCGCCGGCAGAGGTGTTTTATTTTTTGATATTCTGAGCTCGATAAAAAAACTCGCAGAAAAAAATAATGCTTTAGCCATTGATTTTCTTGAGAGCGCAACATTTCACATCGTCGAAATCAGCGAAGTTTTAAAAAAAATTCAGCAGGAAAAATTGGCCGGATTCAACATTCGTTGGCACGAAAATTTTGCAGATTTTCTAAAAGAGGCCGATTGGATATTTTTTATTTCCAACGAACTTTTTGACTGTTTTTCAATCGATCAATTCATAAATACTGACATCGGTTGGTGTGAGCGCCTGATTGATTGCGACCGCTTTATTACAAAAAATTTCGATCCAAAAATTCATCAATTTGCTCAGGAATTGGCGGGCGTTAATGCTCCATTCGGTGCAGTTTTTGAATGCAGTGAAGCGGCAAATTTTTTTATGACGCAACTTTGCCAAGCCTTGAAAACACAGGGCGGAATCGCAATTAATTTTGATTACGGTTATTTGAAAACTGAATTTGCCAACACCTTGCAGGCGGTAAAAAATCATCAAAAAATCGATCCACTTAAAGCGCCAGGAGATGCCGATCTTACCGCCCATGTCGACTTCGGAAGTCTCGATAAAATCGCCAAAAATCTTGGTCTGAGCTCTTCTTTAATAACCCAGCGCGAATTTTTAATTTCACTTGGAATTGAAGAGCGCAGAAAAAAATTACCAGACCAAGATTCGGCCATTGATCGCTTAATCGCACCCGATCAAATGGGAGAGCTCTTCAAATGTCACATTATTTGGAATCAATGATCAACGAAGCCGAAATATATTTAACTTTAGTTTTATTACTCCTGGTTTTTGCGGCCCTGCTCTCTTGTTTTGAGACGTCGATCACCGCGGTTTCGCGCGCGCGCATACATCGCCTAGCTAGCGAGGGAGATAAGCGGGCCAAGCACCTGGATAGGTTGTTAAAGGAGCGTGAAAAAGTTGTGAGCGTGATGCTTTTGGCCAATAATGTCGTTAATATTGCGGCGTCGGCGATTACAACGAAGGTAGTGCTGAAGCTGTTTGGCGAAGATTGGTTTCTTCTCGCTACAGTTATATTTACGATCGTAGTAATAATTTTTAGCGAAATTTTGCCCAAAACAATCGCCATTAAATTTTCAGAAAAAGTTGCGCTATTTTTTGCCCCATCGATCCATTTTTTATTTTTTATCTTCTCTCCGATCGTAGCGGTGATCCAGAAGATTGTTGACGCGGTGATTGGGGTGTTTTTCATCAATGTCGGCAAAAGAACCAAAGGATCTGAATTGGAGGAAATCCGCGATACCGTTGATTTGAAGGCGAAAGAAGGATCAATCTTTAAATATGACAAGGATTTGCTCGATGGCGTTCTGGATTTATCAGATACCGCAATCAGCGAAATTGTAACGCATCGCAAAGATATTGAATCGATCGACATCTCTTGGCCAATCGCAGAAATTGCAAAACAGGCCGCTGCGACAAACCACACCCGAATTCCTTTGTGGCAAGGAACTAAAGAAAACATCATCGCAGTTCTGAATGTCCGAAAATTACTACGAGCACTGCACTCGCATCGCGACGATATTGAAAAATTTGAATTGAGCTCTGTTACCTCATCCCCTTGGTTTGTGCCGGCAAGTAATAGTTTGCGTGTACAGCTTTTTGCCTTTCGCAAAAAGAAAAAACATTTTGCTTTGGTCGTTGACGAATATGGATCTTTGCTGGGCTTAATAACTCTCGAAGATATTTTGGAAGAGATCGTCGGCGAGATTAAAGAAGAAGAGGATTCTCGCGGAATCAATATTATTAAAATTAAGTCCGGAGCTTATAAAATAGCGGGCAAAACCTTGATTCGCGATATTAATAAGAAGCTCGATTTAGAAATTGAGGAGAGCGATGACGCCTATAATCTCGCAGCTTTTGTAATTAACAGCCTGGGAAGAATCCCTGAAGAAAAAGAAAGCTTTGTGATCAATAGCCATAATTTTGAGATTCTTAAAAAGCATGGGCATGACTTGATGTGGATAAAATGTCGGAAAATTTGAATAAAAATAAATTCATGCTTGCGGCGCTGGAGCAGGCAAAAAAAGCCATCATTCAAGATGAAGTTCCAGTTGGAGCTGTCTTAGTCAAGAACGGAGAAATAATTTCCGGCGACTTTAATCGTAATTTATCTCTAAAAGACCCAACTGCTCACGCAGAAATTCTAGTAATGCGCGAAGCCTCACAGATTCTTGGCTCCCACCGTTTAGACGATTGCGACATCTATGTAACTCTCGAGCCCTGCGCAATGTGCGCCGCGGCAATTTCTTTGGCCAAAGTTCGCAGAATTTATTACGCAGCATCCGACGCAAAATTTGGTGTAATCGAAAATGGTCAAATGGAGCGTTCATCCAGCTGCTATCATCGGCCAGAAATCTACTCCGGATTTTGTGCGGATGAATCAGCCAAATTGCTAAAAGATTTTTTTAAAGAAAAGCGTCGTTCCATATGAAATTTAGGTTGATTTAAGATCAAGCTCTCTATCAACCTTCCACAAGTTTAGCGTTGCATCAGGTTTTTTGTCGATCTGGGTTGAAATATTAATGCGCTGTTACTGAAACATTTGACAGAGAAAAATCGTTTTTTAGGTTCTGACTAAATCGCTCCCCGAACTAGTTTAGACGTCAATATTACTCGCCACTATGCACTCCAAACGCGCCAAGATCATCTCAATTGTAAATCAAAAAGGCGGGGTCGGAAAAACCACGACCGCAATTAATCTTGCCGCCGCTTTGGCGATTTTAAATAAAAAAGTTTTATTGATCGACCTTGATCCTCAGGGCAATGCCAGCACAGGCTTTGGCATTGCCTTGTCCCAAAGGCAAAAAACGATTTACGAAATCTTGATTGGTGAGTGCGATATTGAGCAGGCGCTAATTCCCACCAAATTTTCTGACTTAAAAATAATCACTTCTACCGTAGATTTATCTGCGTGCGAAGTGGAGTTAGTAGGTGTTGAAAAAAGAGAATATCTGTTGCGAAGGGCTCTTAAGAATCTTGTTCACAACTTTGATTATATCTTGATTGATTGCCCTCCCTCCCTCGGAATTCTGACGATTAATGCTTTAACCGCATCAGATTCTGTTCTGATTCCAATGCAGTGCGAGTTCTTTTCTCTAGAAGGCTTGAGTCATTTACTCACTACGCTTGATCTAATTAAGGACAATTTAAATCATCATCTAACAATCACCGGAATAATTCTGACCATGCATGACCGGCGGAATAAATTGACTGAGCAAGTTGAGACTGATGTTAGAGACTATTTAAAAGAAAAAGTTTTTCATCACGTAATTCCTCGTAATGTTAAAATGTCCGAAGCGCCTTCACACGGCCTTCCCGGAGTAGTTTATGATTCAAAGTGCCCGGGATCAATCGCATATTTCGGCTTGGCAAAAGAGGTTTTAGAAAGAGAGGCCAAGAAATAATTTTATTCCATTTTTTCGTTCCATATGAAATTTTGGTGAAGTGTGGTGCGCGAACTCTTCAACCCAGATCCATCACTATCTCTCTACTAACTCTTAATTCTGTTAACCTCGTTCTCCGCTCTATCAGTCTGCGTATGCTGCGCTTCCGATGCGGCGCTCGCACGAGACTAATAGAATTAAGGCTTAGCGAGATAATGACGTGATTCTAATGACGGATCTGGGTTTAAGCGCAATCCGATGTCGCCCCGATCCTTCGACTCCTAAGTTTGTCAAGGGATCAGAGTGACATCGAGTTTTTTTGAGCCATTATTTATATTTTTATATGCCAAATTATCGAGAGATAAGAAGTCTGTCGGATCAGCCAGCTCTTACATCGCGACATTTGCGATGAGCAAACATCTCGTCAAATGCAGTCCATCAAGGAATTGTGGAAGATGGGAGTGTGAAGTTTCGATCATCGCTTATCTACGACACAAAATCTCCAGATCTGGACAGTAGGACGCCTCTAAAAATCCAGATTTAACTCAATAAATTCTGGCTTCAGAGACTTTTTGATTCCGAATTGCCGAATTAAAAATTCAGCTGAGAAAAACTTCATTTTTATCGCCTAATTTAGCAATAATTCCGAGGTTTTTTGCAGTTTTTTGGTGCTGATTTCTGTTTCTAAGTAGCTGCCGACACAACTATCCCATCACGTTTGAGTCAACTGCCCTAGACGCACCATGTTGTAGGTCAAATTCATCATTCCAATTTTAACCTCAGCGCGAAGAATTCCTATTGTTCTGGTGAAGTGACTTCCCATGTGAGCTTGGGCTCCGAAGATGTGCTCAACTCTTGACCTAACTTTTGATTTTTTGCTGTTGGAGAGTTTTTCTTCTGCTGTGAGTGGATGATTTCTTGACCCTTTTTCACAAATCTGACTTTCAATCTTGAGTGCCAGCAACAGCGCCTCCTTTTCTTCCGATCGATAGGCACTGTCCGCAAAAGC
>CAMBXE010000022.1 GCA_945871805.1 Rhizobium sp. Q54
AAGACTCGATCATCATCTCAGAAAAATTATTAGCTGACGATACTTTCACTTCAATTCACATTGAAGAGCTAGAAATCGTTGCTCGTGACACTCGCCTTGGGCCTGAAGAAATCACTCGCGACATTCCAAATGTTGGTGAAGAGTTTTTAACTAAGCTCGACGAAGAGGGTATTATTCACGTTGGTGCTGAAGTTAATCCGGGAGATCTTCTTGTTGGTAAGACAACTCCGAAGAGCGAGTCGCCAATGACTCCAGAAGAAAAATTACTTAAAGTAATTTTCGGTGAAAAGGCCGCTGACGTAAAAGACTCATCACTCTACGCTCCTACTGGCGTTGGCGGAACTGTAGTTGACGTAAAAGTTTTCTCACGCAAAGGAATCGAAAAAGATGAGCGCTCAGTTTACATCGAAATGCAGCAAATTGAAGCTTTGTCAAAACGCAAAAATCTCCGAACCTCTTTCTTGGAAGATTCTTTAAAAGCGGCTCTAGTTAAGTTATTCAGCGATGAAAGGCTGACTAGCGGCATCGATAAGATGAAGGCAAAAACAAAGATCGAAACCAAAGATTTATCTGCTTTGTCAAAAGCGCAATTAATCAAGATTGTCGTCGATGATTCTAAGGTGATGGATGAGGCCGAAAAACTAATAAAGTCGCATAATCAACAAATCTCTGAAGTTGAAAGAGATTACAGCGACAAGGTTACCAAGATTAAAACTGGTGATGAGTTAGGTCAGGGTATTCTCAAGATTGTTAAGGTTTACATCGCTTCGAAATATCGCCTGCAGCCAGGTGATAAAATGGCGGGTCGTCACGGCAATAAAGGTGTGGTTTCTAAAATCGCGCCAATCGAAGACATGCCTTACTCTGCCGACGGTGAACCGGTTGATATCGTTCTAAATCCTTTGGGCGTACCTTCTCGGATGAATATTGGTCAGATTCTCGAAACTCATCTTGGCTTTGCGTCAAAAGAGCTCGGTAAACAAATCGGCCAAATCATTGATCAAGTTGCTGCGAAGAAAGAAGAATTTGTTATTAAATTGAGAGACAAGATTTTGGCAGTCTACTCTTCCGACGAAGAGAAGAAGAAGATCAAGGCGATGTCTGACAATGAATTAATTGAATTCGCTTCTAAACAAAGAAATGGAGTTCACTTTGCCACTGGAATTTTTGAAGGCGCAAGAGAAGAGCACGTTACTGGTTTGTTAGAATTGGCAGGCCTTGATAAATCCGGTCAGATCCATCTTTTTAACGGTAAAACCGGGGAAAGATTCGATCGTAAAGTTACAGTCGGCTACATCTATATGCTAAAACTGCATCACTTGGTTGATGACAAGATTCACGCGCGTTCAATTGGGCCTTACAGCTTGATTACTCAACAGCCTCTAGGCGGTAAATCACACTTCGGTGGTCAACGTTTCGGTGAAATGGAATGTTGGGCATTGCAAGCATACGGCGCAGCTTATTCACTCCAAGAAATGCTTACGGTTAAATCCGATGATGTGGTTGGTAGGATCAAAATCTACGAATCAATCATTCAAGGAAACCAGAACTTCAATTGCGGCATTCCAGAATCATTCAACGTAATGATTAAGGAAGTGCGTTCACTTGGTCTTAACATCGAATTAATCGAGAAATAAAAACTAAAGCACATGACTCTTGCCGGAACTTCATCTCATGGTCTCTTAAGCGTAACCTCAAATAACGCGGTTGACCTGTTAGATTTCAATGCCATCAAAATTTCAATTGCTGATCCTGACAAGATTCGTTCTTGGTCTTTTGGCGAGGTATCTAAGCCAGAAACCATTAACTACCGTACCTTTAAGCCAGAAAGAGAGGGCCTGTTCTGTGCGCGAATTTTTGGCCCAATTAAAGATTATGAATGTCTTTGCGGCAAGTATAAGCGTATAAAATACAAGGGAATCGTCTGCGAAAAATGCGGCGTTGAAGTTACTTCTTCGAAAGTTCGTCGCGAAAGAATGGGTCACATCGAACTTGCTGCTCCAGCAACTCACATCTGGTTCCTTAAGTCTTTGCCATCTCGTATTAGCACCATCCTTGGCACGACTCTCAAAGCGATCGAAAAAGTAATTTATTTTGAAGCTTATGTTGTGACCGATGGTTTGATGTCTCCATTAAAAGAAGGTGAAATCTTGAGTGAAGATGAATATTCTAGGTTTCAAGAAGAACATGGCTACGGCAGCTTCGTAGCTGAAATGGGCGCGGAAGCGGTACAGAAACTTTTGCAAAGACTCGATCTAAAAAAATTACAAAAAGATCTACGCGAAGAATTATCCGAAGCCACTTCTGAAATTAAGAAGGAAAAAATCATCAAAAGATTAAAGCTGATTGAGCAATTTATCGATTCAGACAGTAAGCCAGAAAATATGGTGATGACCGTTCTTCCGGTTATTCCACCTGACATTCGTCCTCTAGTTATGCTTGACGGTGGACGTTTTGCGACCTCTGATTTGAACGAACTTTATCGCCGCGTAATCAACCGTAACAACCGCCTTCGTCGCCTTTCTGAGCTTGGCGCACCGGAGATCATCATTAAAAACGAGAAGCGCATGTTGCAAGAAGCGGTTGACGCCCTTCTTGACAACGGTCGTTCTGGCGCAGTTGTAAAAAACTCTAACAAAAAACCTTTCAAGTCACTTTCTGACATGTTGAAAGGTAAGCAAGGACGCTTCCGTCAAAACCTTTTAGGTAAACGCGTAGATTACTCTGGTCGTTCGGTAATCGTGGTTGGTCCAGAATTGAAATTGCACCAATGTGGTTTGCCAAAAAAAATGGCGCTCGAATTGTTTAAGCCCTTCATTTATTCGAAGCTCGAACTTTACGGAAAATCTCCTTCGATCAAAGTTTCTAAAAAAATGGTCGAAGCGGAAAGACCAGAAGTTTGGGATATTCTTGATGAAGTAATTAAAGAGCATCCAGTTCTTCTGAATCGCGCACCAACTCTTCACAGGCTTGGTATCCAGGCTTTCGAACCTGTTCTTACTGAAGGTAAAGCGATCCAACTTCACCCGCTCGTCTGCGCTGCTTTCAACGCCGATTTTGACGGTGATCAAATGGCTGTTCACGTTCCTCTTTCAATCGAAGCGCAAGTCGAAACGCGCGCTTTAATGATGTCGACAAACAACATTTTAAGTCCTGCAAACGGCAAACCAATTATCGTTCCTTCGCAAGATATCATCCTTGGCCTGTATTACATGACCATGGAAGCGAGAGATTTTGCCAAAATTAAGTCACGACCAATTGCGGATAATTATGAAATGCATCACGCCCTGAACAGCAAAGCTATTTCTGTGCATGACAAAATTCTCTATCGTTACGTGGTCAAAGATAGTGATGGAGAAAAGTCATTTGAGCGCGTTGAAACTACTGCGGGGCGCGTAATGCTTTACAACATCTTGCCTACGGCGATGAAGAATAGTTTTGAAAATGTTAATAAGGCGATGACCAAAAAAGCAGTCACCAATCTCATTGATACCGTTTACCGTAATTGCGGACAGAAAGAAACCGTGATGTTCTGCGATCGAATCATGACTCTTGGCTTCGACAACGCTTGCACCGCCGGTATCTCGATTGGCAAAGATGACATGATCGTCCCACCAACAAAACAACAGCACGTTACCGAATCGTTCGACAAGGTTAAGAGGTTAGAAAAACAATATCGCGAAGGCTTGATCACCGCAGGTGAGCGTTACAATAAAGTTGTCGATGAATGGACAAGTTGCACGAGCAAAATCTCGCGCGAAATGATGGCAATTATTTCAAGCTACGACACTCCAATTACCGCCAACTCGATCTTTATGATGGCAGATTCTGGCGCTCGCGGTTCAGAAAGCCAAATAAAGCAAGTTGCCGGTATGCGTGGTCTAATGGCTAAACCATCGGGTGAAATTATTGAAACTCCTATCATCTCAAACTTTAAAGAAGGCCTGAGCGTGATGGAATATTTCATCTCAGCGCATGGTGCACGTAAAGGTTTGGCGGATACTGCTCTGAAAACAGCCAACTCTGGTTACCTAACCAGAAGATTGGTTGACGTTGCTCAAGATTGTATCGTAGTCGAAGAAGATTGCGGCACTGACGAAAGCGTTCTTGTCGAGTCAGTAATTGACGACGGCAGAACGATCGTCTCGATTGCAGAAAATGTTTTGGGACGTGTCCCGCTTGAAGATATCAAGACTGAAGACAAGAAAAAAGTTATCGTTAAAGCTGGCACTATGATCGATGAAGCTTTATCTGAAGCGATTGAGAAGGCTGGAGTTAAATCGATCAGAGCTCGCTCAGTATTAACCTGCAAAACTCCAAATGGAATTTGCGTTAAATGCTACGGACGTGATTTGGCCACTGGTGATATCGTTAGTATCGGTGAGGCTGTAGGTGTAATCGCTGCTCAATCAATCGGTGAACCAGGAACTCAGTTAACAATGAGAACTTTCCACATTGGTGGTGCGGCACAAAGAGGAGCTGAACAATCTTCAATTTCTGCAATTGCTGATGGTAAAGTTAGAATCTCAGACAAAGGTACGATTATTGATCGCGATGGCAGAATAATTGTCATCAGCCGTAACTCTGAAATTACTTTGGTCGACAAGGATCAAAAAGAAATCCACAGCTACAGATTGCCTTACGGTTCGGTAATCACGCATAAGCATGGCTCAGAAGTGAAGAAGGGTGATCACTTGGCCGAGTGGGATCCTTACAATATTCCAATCGTTGCTGAAGCTAGTGGGGTAATAAAATACAACGATCTCGCTGAGAATGTTTCTTTGCGTGAAAAGATCGACGAGTCATCTGGAGTTTCTACCAAAATCGTAATGGATTGGAAGCAATACAGTAAGCAAGATCTCAAGCCAAGATTAACAATCACCAAGGGGAAAGAAGATGCTCCGAAGGAATATAATCTTTCAATGCATACGATAGTTGGCGTTTCTAACGGCGACGAAGTTGAGACTGGTGACGTGATCGCAAGAATTCCAAAAGAATCTTCGAAGACTCGTGATATCACCGGTGGTTTACCGCGCGTTGCTGAATTGTTCGAAGCGCGTAAGCCAAAGAATGCCTCAGTAATGAGTGATGTTGATGGTCGTATTGAATTCGGTAAGGATTACAAAACTAAACGTCGCATCATCGTGCGCCCAGAAGATGCGTCGCAAGAGCATTTCGAATACAGTATCTCCAAGAACAAACACTTATTCGTTGGCGAAGGTGATTTGGTAAAAAAAGGCGACGTTCTGGTTGATGGTAATCCGGTTCCTCACGACATTCTTCGTATCCAAGGCGTTCAAGCTTTCACTTCTTACATGGTTAATGAAGTGCAAAAAGTTTACCGCATGCAAGGCGTAAAAATCGACGACAAGCATATTGAGGTAATCCTTAATATGATGTTGAAGCGCGTTGAAGTGGTTAACTCTGGCAACACCACATTACTTGCTGGTGAATATGTCGATCGCGACGTTCTTGAAGAAGTTAACAACAAAATGATCGCTAGCAAAATGAAGCCAGCGCAATGCGTTCCCGTGTTGCTTGGTATCACTAAGGCTTCATTGCAAACTAAATCATTCATCTCCGCTGCTTCTTTCCAAGAAACCACCCGCGTGCTTACCGACGCTGCAGTGCAAGGTAAGATCGACAATCTTCGAGGCTTGAAAGAAAACATTATCGTTGGCCGCTTGATCCCTGCGGGAACCGGTTTGATGGCGAGTAAATATCGTCAAGCAGCTAGCCAAGATAAAAAAGCTGTAGAAGCTGCGTCTTAGATAAATTTAGTCGGTGGGTCATGCTGAGCTTGTCGAAGCATGGCCCACTAAAATTACCCTTCGATAAATTCAGGGCGACCGAGATTGTTTACCAGGGTAAACAATCTTTTGAATACCAGCTCATCCCAATAGCCCCAAGGTTTGAAGACCATTTAAATGCAGAGCAGTTTTTTTACCAAATTCAAAAAAAATCGCCGCGGATATTTCTCCTTTTTAGTTTTTGCTGTTCTCTTTTTTGTCACCTTATTTGCCGAATTAATCGCTGGCGAAAAGCCCTTAATAATGCGTTTCGAAGGCAAGTTTTACATTCCAATTTTTCAGGAAATTTCTGAAAAAAAACTCGGCGGAATTTTTGAAACTGAAGCTGATTTTCGCGATCCCGAAGTTCAGATATTAGTCGAAAAAAACGGCTGGATTATTTTCCCGCCAATCAAATTTTCCTACGACACGATCAATTACAAAATCAACACCCCCGCACCTTCAAAGCCAACCGCAGAAAATCTTTTTGGTACCGACGATCAAGGTCGCGATGTTTTAGCGCGCGTAATTTACGGCATTCGCATCTCGTTAATTTTCGGCCTAATTCTGACAATTTTTTCCGCCGCTTTAGGAATTTTTCTCGGCGCGATTCAGGGATATTTCGGCGGGTTAACCGACTTACTCCTGCAGCGCTTCATGGAAATCTGGTCAAGCATGCCGGTTCTATTTTTGCTGATTATTTTGTCCTCAATCATCGAGCCGAATTTTTTCGCGCTGCTTGGCTTGATGCTTTTGTTCAGTTGGATGGCAATGGTTTCTTACGTGCGCGCCGAATTTTTACGTTTGCGCAATTTTGATTTCGTTCGCGCCAGTCGGGCTCTTGGCGCTTCGAACTTACGAATTATTTTTCGTCACATTCTGCCGAATGCTTCGCCGATCATTATTGCCAACCTTCCATTTTTACTTGCGGGCTCAATCACAACTTTAACTTCCCTCGATTTTCTTGGTCTTGGTTTGCCCGTTGGCTCACCGTCTCTCGGCGAATTGCTATCTCAGGGAAAAAATAATCTTAACGCTTATTGGCTCGGTATTGCTGGCTTCGTGACCATCACCCTAATTTTAACTTTACTCGTCTTTATCGGTGAATCTTTGCGCGACGCGTTTGATACGAGGAAGTAATTGCCTTGGCCAGATCAACCCAAACAAGCCGATCTCGCAATTCCATTTGTTTTGGCTCGAAAAATATCCTGATTGTCATTAATAAAGCGCAACCGAATCTGTTGTGAAGTTAGATAAAACATGGATTTGCAAGGCTTTGTTGATCAATGAATGATTATTGGGATTTAAAGAAAATTAACAGGAATGGCGGCGGCAAAGGTCGCCATTATTCAAAGATGAAATAAATCAGAGATAATATTTCCTTTAACTGCATTTAAAAATTTACTTTTGTTGATCAAAAAATAATTCTCCGATCTCTCCTTAATTGATTAAATCAACATTCAAACATGCCAATTGAAATTTTAATGCCGGCCCTTTCGCCAACGATGAAAGAAGGAAATCTTGCTAAATGGGTGAAGAAGGAGGGTGATAAAATTAAGGCTGGCGACGTGATTGCCGAGATCGAAACCGACAAAGCGACAATGGAAGTTGAAGCGGTTGACGAAGGAACTTTGGGAAAAATTTTAGTCGCCGAAGGAACTGAAAATATTCCCGTAAACTCTTGCATCGCGCTACTTCTCGATAAAGGAGAAGATAAAAAATCTCTCGAAAATTATTCTGCAAAATCCGCTGCTGTTGCACCAAAAAAAGAAGAAAAAATTATTTCAGCCCCAGCTATTTCTCACCATCAGCCAGCGGCTAGTAACCAACATTCATCAGCTTTCAAAGCGAGTCCTTTAGCAAAAAGAATTGCTAAAGAAGAAGGGGTTTCTCTCTCGGGAATTTCTGGTTCCGGTCCGCATGGTCGAATCATTAAGGAAGACGTTATGGATTTAATAAATTCTGGCGGAGTCTTATCTGGGGCGGTTCGTCGCAACTCACAAGAATTCTCCGCGATCAAAAATAACAACATTCGCAAAGTAATTGCGCGCAGACTTTTGGAATCGAAACAAAATGTTCCGCATTTTTATCTTTCGTGCGAGCTCAAGATTGACAAGCTTCAAGAGCTTCGCGCAGCTTTGAACGAAGTTGCTCCACAAGATGAAAAAGGAAATCCATCTTACAAAATTTCAGTGAATGATTTGATCATTAAAGCAGCGGCAATGGCTTTGAAAAAAGTTCCAGAAGCGAACTCTGCTTGGTCGGAAGAGGCCATTCTTCTCTACAATAATATCGACATCTCAATGGCCGTCGCAATTGATGGCGGGCTGATTACGCCAATAATTAAAAATGCTGATCAAAAAACAATTCAAGCGATTTCAAAAGAATCAAAAGAGCTCGCGAAAAAAGCGCGTGACGGAAAATTGCAGCCAGAAGAATTTCAAGGTGGATCTTTCTCTATTTCTAATCTTGGAATGTTTGGAATCGATAATTTTGCTGCAATCGTCAACCCGCCACAAAGCTGTATTCTAGCGGTTGCTCGCGCTGTCGAAAAACCCGTGGTCGAACATGGACAAATTAAAATTGCTCACATGATGAATGTAACTTTATCTTCAGATCATCGCTCAGTCGATGGGGCAGTAGGTGCAGAATTTTTGAAGGCGCTACGTCGCTACATCGAACATCCAATTTTAATGCTGATCTAAAACTTGCTTTCACCAAAGTCGTTTTTATTTTTCCCGATCAATTCTCATCTCACTTCCAAATAACATGATCAAAACAATCGAACTAATAGTTGCCATCTTCTTGATGGTTTTTTCATTTTTTGCTGGCGTAAAATATTCTGACGACATCAAGAGCCACGCGAGCTGGCTCTTCGAAAATAAGGGCGAAGAAGAAGTTGAGTTGCCAGATCTTTCTGGCGAAGGGGATATTGAAATTACCGTTCCAACTGACGGAGGCGTGAGTGACCAAGCCGCCCCTGCTGAGCAAGTTCAGCCGGGCACTGCAAGCAATCCAATGGATGATTACACCGACACCAATAATCCAAGACCATCTGCACCAGCACAAACGCAGTAGTTAGGATTTTTCCCACACCACCAACACCACTAAATGAGACGTCACCACATCTCCTGCTCGGCCATTATTGTTTTTGCTTTTTTAGTACTCGATCCTGCTTTCGCCGTTGAGTCCAAAACACAGCGCGAAGCCGTTGTTGCGCCACGTGCAAAAAGATTTTACAAGTCTAGTCGCGCCAGGCAATACCTCTCATTTGGCGGAAATTACGCCTCTGATTACAATTCTAAAAATTACCAATTCGTCTCGCGCTATCTTTACCAAAGCGAAAAATTCATTAACGAAATAAACTTCAAGCAAGAGACGAATTACGGCGATATTGGCAGTGGCAGCAAGAAGAAATATGGAATCAAAACATCAGAGCTTTACGATTTTACTCTTTCTGGTAAGGCAATAATTGGTGAGAGCAAAAATTATGGAGTGGCTTACCACCGAACGATTCACGATAAGTTCGAGAAATACAGTCACGACAGTCGGAACGCCCTTGGCATCGGTCGTATATTTTTAAATGAGCGCTTAGAATGGGATGTGAGTTTGGGATATCGCGATGTTCAGCATTATGGCTCTGAGCCCGATCTAATCACTTCTTGGCGAGCAAATTTTAAACTCGGCGACAAAACAACTTTCGTGCAGCGCGCCTATTTATTTTTTGATCAAAAAAGCACTGATAGCGATTTTAAGACCAGTTTAGTTTATCGAATTGGCAACAATGTATCCTTCGAGTTGCGACATAATTTTGAGCGACGGCGCTATCTTGAAGATGGCAAGACAGAAGCAACTAATCAGGTAAGTCGTAGTGTAACGGTGGGGCTGATTTTTGACTTAAATTGAAGAGAAAAAAAACGATGGTGCTGTCGAGTGGAATCGAACCACCGACCTCTTCATTACCAATGAAGTGCTCTACCCCTGAGCTACGACAGCATTTTTATTTTGTTCCCACATGAATCGCTGCAGTACCAAAAGTTAAATTTTGGTAAGATGCATTTTTAAATCCCGCCTTCTCGATCATCTTTTTAAACTCCTCTTGCGGAGGAAATTTGCGAATACTCTCAACCAAATATTGGTAAGAGCTGCGATCCTTTAGAACAACTTCGCCTATTTTCGGGATTAGTTTAAAAGAGTAAACGTCGTAAATTTTTTGCAGGAAATAATCGTTAACTTTAGCGAATTCCAGGCAGATAAATTTTCCACCGGGCTTCAAAACGCGATAGGCCTCAGTCAGTCCCTTATCTATGTTGGTGAAGTTTCTAATCCCAAAAGCAATCGTAAAAAAATCAAAAGTTTGATCAGCAAAAGAAAGCTCTTCACCATTGCAACAGGTAAAGTTCAGGTTGGAAAAAAGGTTTAAATCAATTGCGCGATTTTTCCCAACATCAAGCATTTCCTGATTAATATCGACGACATCAATTTTTATTTGTGGAAATTTTTTAGCGATGCGAAAAGCGATGTCTCCCGTGCCGCCAGCAACATCAATCACTCGAGCCGCCTCTCTTGACGCTTCCATCGGTTGAGCGAAGTCAAAATCTTGTGAGTTTGGTCTCGTTAATTCCTCAGATGAACTCGAGAGGTCTTCACTCTGTTTGGTCAAAGGATGCGATAGGTTGATTTCTTCAATCATCTTATTTTTCCAAATCCGATGAATTCCAGCGCTCATCAAATCATTCATCAGGTCGTATTTTTTGGCGACATTAGAAAAAATTTCCTTAACAAGATCAGCCTTCTGTTCTCGGTCTACCTGCTTAAATCCAAAATGTGTTTGATCTGTTTTCATGTTAAAAACTTCTGATTTTGATTTCGATTTGCCAACAAATTTAATTGCGCAGACGCCATTTTTTCCCAAGGAAGAAACTAAGATGTTGGTATTTGACGGCGCGAAAATTCTTGATGCGCAGCTAATCAATCTCGTCGATTTTTTGCAAGAAGGCGATGTGGTTGTGTTTAATGATGCGAAGGTGATCAAGGCAAAATTGACGGCAAAAATTCTACGAAATTCAGCGCAACTCGAATTCAATTTGGATCAGAAAAATCAAGGCCTCTGGAATGCTTTATGTCGTCCGGCGAAGAAGGTTCAAGCCGGCGATCAACTCGAAATCGCTCCAGATTTTTTTGCCGAAGTAAAAGAAAAAAGTGACGACGGAACAATCAGAATAAAATTCGATTGCGATTCCGACGAGTTATTCGCCAAGCTTGAGAAATATGGCTCGGTGCCACTTCCTCCCTACATTAAGCGCGAAGAAGAAGTCAGTTCGGATCAAAAAAATTACCAAACAATTTACGCCGCAAAAGGAATGGCCGCGGCGGCTCCAACTGCTGGCTTGCACTTTAGTGAAAAAATTTTTGCGACACTGGAGACAAAAAAAATCGAGAAAGTTTTTGTAACTTTAAATATTGGTGCAGGCACGTTTTTACCGGTTCGTACGGATTTTTTAAAAGATCATAAAATGCACAGCGAATTTTTTTCGCTTTCTGCCGAAGCGGCTAAAATCATTAATTTAGCCAAGTCGCGCGGCAAAAGAATTGTTGCTGTGGGCACAACTTCGCTACGTGTTTTAGAATCTGCTGTTGATGAAAATGGGCTCTTGCAGCCAATGAACATAAGCACGCAGATTTTTATTCATCCGCCTTACGCTTTCAAAATTGTCGATATCTTAATGACCAATTTCCACCTGCCAAAATCAACCCTCTTCATGTTGATCTGCGCTTTTGTTGGAAAGGAGAGAGCGTTTGAGATCTACAACCACGCCATATCGCAGCAATATCGTTTTTATTCTTACGGAGATTCTTCGTTGCTTTTTAGGGGAGAGTGTTAGTGGATTGCCGCGTCGCTTCGCTCCTAGCAATGACGAGTAGAGGTGTGTCATTCATCGCGTCATTGCGAGCGCAAGCGTCGAGCTCCGTAGCTGACTAGAGATTAATTCCAGTCGTTAAATCGCCGTCATCCAACTTGTTCTCGAAAGAAAATTGCGCAGAAATTTTTTCGGAACCGCATTGCAAATCGTCAGCCAAAACTTGTTCTTTAATATAATCGCCAAAGTTTTTCGCTACCTCGACAATGCGCGGATTTGTTGAGCTGAGCTGCAATTTAATGTGATTGGAAATATTGAGATTCGCATCTTTACGATTTTGCTGAACTGCGCGCACGATATCTCTTGCGATACCTTCGTCCTCCAAATCTTTAGTAATTTCAATATCGAGCGAGATCAGATAATCATTGGTCGGAAGCGCCATGATCGCAAATTTTTTCTCGTCGTGATTTTTTGTCGTGAGCTTAATTTCGAATTCATCATCAACCAAAGTTACGCCGGATATTTCAATTTCTTTGTCAGAAATTTTCTTCCATTCACCGGTTTTTGTCGCCGCAGTAATTTCCTTAATTTTCGGTCCAAATTTCGCGCCGATTTTTTTGAAATTTACCTGAAGTTTTAACTCGGCCAAATCAGCAATTTCTTCTTTTACCTCGAGAGATTTTACGTTTATTTCCTCAGCGATAATTTCTTTGAAAGGCAAAATTCTTGCTGAATTTTTTCCGATGATCGTGAGCGATTTTAACGGCAATCTCACGCGTAAATTTTTATTGTCGCGAATCGACAAGGCCGTTGAACATATGGCGCGGACGAGATCCATGTCAGTGACTAAAGTTTTTTCGTCAGACAGAAAAGAGACGTCAGGAAAATCTTGCAGATGAACAGAAGTTTTGCGGTCGATCATGCCAATTCTCCAATTACAGAAACTTCTTCGCCGGCTTTTGTTAGAATATTTTTTACTTCGTCCGCGTGATTTTTTTCGACGACTAAAACCATGCCAATTCCGCAGTTGAAAGTGCGGTGCATTTCTTCGTCGGTGACTTTGCCGAGTAGTTGTAGTTTGTCGAAAATCTCTGGACGCCGCCAAGATTTGAAATCAATTTTTGGTGTAACATTTTTACTTAAAACACGCGGAAGATTTTCTGTCAAACCGCCGCCAGTAATGTGTGAAAGGGCTTTCACTTTTTTGCTGCGAATTGCTTCGAGGCAAGATTTTACGTAGATTTTTGTTGGAGTTAAAAGCTCTGAACCGAAGTCGGAAATCTTGATTGAATTCTGCTGCAAAATGTAACGAGCTAAAGAATAGCCGTTGGAATGAAGTCCGCTTGAAGCCAATCCCAGCAAGACGTCGCCAGTATTTGTTTCTTGGGGTAAAATTTCATCACGTTCGACGGCGCCTACAGCGAAGCCGGCTAAATCATAATCTCCGCCGGAATACATCCCGGGCATTTCTGCGGTTTCGCCTCCGATCAAAGCACATCCGGCTAGTTTACAACCATCTGCAATCCCTTTGATTACCTGGGTTGCCACTTCAATTTCAAGTTTTGAACAAGCAAAATAATCCAAAAAGAAAAGTGGTTCGGCGCCTTGCACAACGAGGTCATTTACCGACATTGCAACCAGATCAATTCCAATGGTGTCATGTTTGCCAACTTCAATTGCGACCTTGAGCTTTGTGCCGACGCCGTCGGTTGAAGAAACCAAAACTGGATCACGAAAATTACATTTTTTGAGATCGAAAAGTGCGCCGAAGCCGCCGAGATCAGAATCTGCGCCGAGACGCTTAGTTGCTTTGGCGAAAGGCTTGATGCGATTAATCAATTCATTTCCAGCATCGATGTCGACACCGGCCTGCTTGTAATTCAGAGACATTTTTTATTTATAATTTATGATTTAGAAATCAGAGCATCTCATCCCTCTTAAATCTTAAATTCCAGATTCATGTCGCGATTTCTTATTTTGCTGATTTGTTTTTCAGCAATTTCTTTCTCATCCAGCGCCGCAGAATCTGACACTTATTTCGTTTCCGGAGTTGTGGCTAATGTCACAGGTAAATCACCAGCTGCAGCGAAGATTGTTGCGAATGCAGCTGCAAGACGAGACGCATTTTTGATTCTAATTACTCGCCTGGGAATGAAGGTAAGTATTGTCGAAAATATTACTGATGACGAGATTTCTGACATGGTGCGTTCAGAGCAAATCGAAAATGAAAAAATTGCCGGCGGCAATTACTCCGCCACCTTAAACATCATGTTTGCCAAGGATTTTGTTGAGCATATTTTAGCGCAGAAAAACTCTCCAACCGCTAAGGCAAAAACTTCAGAAGAATCTTATTTATTGATTCCGGTAAAAATGAAAAAATATCAGCCACTATTGTGGGGCGAGGAGAGTGATTGGAGAGCGGTGATCGCCAAGGTTCTTGGTAAAAAATCTCTGACTAATTTTATCATTCCCGATTCAGATATCGGTAATATTGCCACGCTTAATAACGAAAATATTACCTCTCTCGATTACGCAATTTTAGAACCAATGCTCTCGCGTTACAAAGCTAGCGCAGCTTACGCTCTAATTTTTTCTTACGACGAGATTGAAAATAAAGTAATCGTTGATGTTTTGCGCGTGAGTAAGTTGCAAAAAAAACAGATCAAACTCAGCTTTGTTAATGT
The DNA here is from genome assembly GCA_945871805.1 of Rhizobium sp. Q54. GTDB lineage: Bacteria > Pseudomonadota > Alphaproteobacteria > Rickettsiales > UBA1997 > UBA2645. Next base: position 14,335 of record CAMBXE010000022.1, read on the forward strand.
GGATCGTCTCAATTACGAAGTCTTGATGAGTAAGGTTGCAGACAAGGCAATCGATTATTTAACAAGCTCGCAAACATCTTCTAATCAAGGTCTAAATTCTGATCTTGCGCGGATTAAAATTTACATCAGCAATCTAAGTAGCTGGCTGCTAATCAAGAATAAAATCGAAAGTAGTAATTTGGTTAATCGCCTTAACATTGAATCAATTTCACGAGATCGCGTTGTGGTTGCGGTTAATTACACAGGCCCCGGAGATATTCGGGAAGCCTTTGCTAAACAAGGGATTCGCTTAAATCTTCAGGCGGATAATTCTTTTACAATCGATGCAAACTAAAGAAAAACTAACCATCGGCGCCTTGATCGGAGCTGCCTTTTGTGGCCTGATTTATTTGATTAAATCTGTACTTACCCCATTTATTTGTTCGCTGATAATCGCCTATTTCCTCGATCCGCTAGTCGACTATTTAACCAACAAACACAAGCTCCCGCGCCTTACAGCTACCGTACTTATTCTCGGCTTATTTCTTTCGATTTTTATTGGCGCCAGCGCGATTTTATTGCCGATAATTTACACTCAAACTGCTGAACTTATCGATGCTGTACCAAAATATTTACAGGTGATCACTCGCGATCTTTATCCAAAAATTATAGCCACACTGAATGGCTTTGGAATGAGGCTCGACAGTGATTTTTCTCACCTGGTTAATAGCGAAAAATCCAGCTCTTATTTTATCGATTTATCGCGAGATTTTTTCAGCAAGGCACTGAGCTCCTCTTCCGCTTTTATTAATGTTTTATCTTTGATTTTTATCACGCCAATTTTGGTTTTTTATCTACTCAAAGATTGGGATATTTTGACGAGAAAAATTTACGAATTATTGCCAGAAAATATTGCTGCGCCAACAAAAGAAATCGCCGAAGAGATCAATAAAACTTTAGTTAGTTACGTTCGCGGACAACTCCATGTCTGCTTAATTCTCGCCACATTTTATTCGATTTCATTAAGTTTAGTCGGACTCAATTTTGGTTTTTTAATCGGATTTTTAACCGGCATGTTCGCCTTTATTCCTTATGTCGGAATGCTCTCTGGCACTAGTGCCGCAATCATCGTCGCTTTATTTCAATGGGGATTTAATTTTGGCAATCTCGCTTTAGTCGCAGTGATTTTTCTCGTTGCGCAATTAATCGAATCAAACTTTCTTACTCCCAAATTAATCGGCGATAAAATCGGATTGCATCCAGTGTGGATGATCTTTGGATTATTCGTATTTGGCGTTTTGTTTGGTTTCATTGGCGTCTTACTCGCCGTGCCTCTCACCGCAATTTGCAGCGTGATCATCAAATATTTTGCACTGAAATATAAAAAGAAATTCGTGCTTCAAGATGAATAAAAAAACATTCACTTTAGATGATTTTATCGGCGCGGAAATCAGCAGAAAAATTAATCCAAAATTAAAAATTTCAGATTTCTCTGAAATCAAAATTTCAGCTATTGACCCGAGAATACGTAAGGAAATTGAAGTGCGGATAAAAAATATCAGACAAAATTTAAATAAATTAAAACATCTCTAAACATGACAAAAAATCTTGAGCAAATTATCGAAAATTCTTTTGAAAAAAGAGCGGAAATTAATCTTCAAACGAAAGGTGATGCGCGCGATGCGGTCAATGAAACCATGGCTCTACTCGATGCCGGAAAAATTAGAATTTGCGAAAATATCGGCGAATCTTGGCAGGTAAATCAATGGATGAAAAAAGCGATTCTGCTTTCATTTCGCCTCAATGATAACTCTCTAGTCAGCGGTGGATTCTTCGATAAAGTTCCGTTGAAATTCGCAAATTGGAGCGAAGAAGATTTTCGTCGCGCTGGCTTTCGCGCCTTGCCTGGCTCGGTTGTGCGTTACTCAGCTTTCATCGAAAAAAATGTCGTACTAATGCCATCATTTGTAAATCTTGGCGCCTATGTCGCTGAAGGAACGATGGTCGACACTTGGGCAACTGTTGGCTCTTGCGCACAGATCGGAAAAAATTGTCACATCTCTGGCGGCGCTGGAATCGGCGGCGTTCTTGAGCCATTGCAAGCCAATCCAGTAATTATTGAAGATAACTGTTTCATCGGCGCGCGCTCAGAAATTGCTGAAGGTGTAATCGTCGAAAAAGGTGCGGTGATTTCGATGGGAGTTTACATCGGCGCCTCAACAAAAATTATTGATCGCGAAAGTGGAGAAATTTTTTACGGACGCGTTCCAGCTTACTCTGTTGTGGTTCCAGGAAATATTCAAACCAAGAACAATCTTTCACTTTACGCCGCGGTGATCGTCAAAAAAGTTGACGAAAAAACTCGCTCAAAAACTTCAATCAACGAATTATTAAGAGACTAAGTCACTCCTAATCTTGTCGAGGGGTGACGGCATTGCCAATGATATTTGACGCAAAATTTTTCACGCTTCTGGTTTTTGTCGTTATTAACTTCTTCATTCTTTTTGTCGTTAAGACTCGCACCAGTCTAGTTATCAGCGTCATCGTCGCGCACTTAATTGCGGTTTTATTTTTTAGTTTGTCGATCGCGAATTACGAAGCTTTTAAAGAAATTACTCTGGCACTGATTCTTTATTCGATGGTGATTTTATTTTTGATTTCTAATTACGGAACAATTGCTGTCGATGGCGAGGACAAGCTTAAATCAAGGCGCCACATCTTTTTTAGCGGAGTAATTTGTGTAGTTGCTGCCGCGATTTTTTTATTACTAATTGCTGTGGTAAAAAATGTTAGTGAGTCGCGCGAGTCGCCAGTAATTTTGCAAGAGCAAGAAGTTAAAACCCCAGATTCCGATTCAATTAAAAAAGCACGGATGCGCGACAAGTTATTGGATAATTTTTTACTCAAACGCTCTTCCGATGTGATTCTTATCATAGTCGCTGCGAGCACGACATTACTGCTTTTATCAAGGAAAGAAAAATGAGCATTTACCAAATTCTTCGTCCGTTAATTTTTAAAATTGATCCAGAAGTTGCGCATAATTCGGCGATTAATTTTTTAAAATTTTGTCCAAAAACTGCGACGCTTTTTTCAGTTAAGCGCGATTACGAAAATTTACGCAGCAAGTTGTGGGGCCTTGATTTTTCTAATCCCATCGGCATGGCGGCGGGCTTTGACAAAAATGCTGAAGTTGCGGCGACGTTAGAAAAATTTGGTTTTGGATTTGTTGAATGCGGAACGGTTACGCCACTCGCACAAATTGGAAATGAGCGCCCAAGAATTTTTCGTCTCGCCGAAGATCGGGCGATCATCAATCGCTTAGGATTTAATAATTTAGGCGCCGAGATTTTTGAGAAAAATTTACCAAAAATTTCCGTGCCGCTGGGGATTAATATTGGCAAGAACAAAGACACCGAGGAGGCTCTTCGCGACTATCTTTTGCTGTTAGAAAAATTTTACCAAAAAGCCTCTTACATCGCGGTAAATATTTCTTCGCCTAACACCAAAAATTTGCGTGATTTGCAAAATGAAAACCAGCTCGATTTATTTTTGAGTGAGATCGCAAAAAAGAAAAATGAGCTAAAAAATTTACACAAAAAAAATACGCCAATTCTACTCAAAGTCGCGCCGGATCTAAGTGAATCCGAACAAGAAAAAATCTCTGAAACCGTAATTAAAAATCAGATCGACGGAATAATTATTAGCAACACCACAATCGATCGGGACCTAAATCTAAAAAGTAAAAACGCCTTAGAGGCTGGTGGACTAAGTGGCGCATCCCTCTTCAAAAAATCCAATGCAGCGCTAAAAAATTTCTACAAATTCACCGAAGGAAAAATTCCGCTAATTGGCGTCGGTGGAATTTCTTCCGTCGCCGATGCTTACGAAAAAATTAAATGTGGTGCATCGCTAGTTCAGATTTACTCCGCCTTTATTTACCAAGGTTTCGGACTGGTCGAAAAAATTAAGAAAGAGCTAAGTGAGAAAGTTGCTGTTGATGGTTTTAAAAATGTTTCCGAAGCCGTTGGCTCCAAAATTTGACATTGAAAAGCCGGTGGCTACGGTGCCCGCCTCGATGCTACATCCGCAGACCCAGCTGCACAAATCAATAAATAAAAATATGACAAACTTAGCAAAGTTTAGAGACCTCGGCCTTTCCGAGATGATGCTTAATTCTCTTCATAAAAAAGGTTTTGAAGAGCCTACTCCGATTCAAGCTAGAACTATTCCGTTCCTACTCGAAAATAAAAAAGATCTGATTGGTAAAGCGCAGACCGGAACCGGTAAAACCGCGGCTTTCGGGATTCCGATCATCGAAAATATTGTTCCTGATTTAAAGAAGGTTCAGGCGATTATTTTGGTGCCAACACGCGAATTGGCGATCCAAGTTACTGAAGAATTAAATTCATTTGCCGAAGAGCAAAAAACTCGTATTATTGCGGTTTACGGTGGTCAGCCGATTGAGCGTCAGATCTCACGTTTACAACGTGGGGTTGATATTGTTGTCGGTACGCCAGGAAGAATTATTGATCACTTACAACGTCGTACCCTCGATCTTTCCCACGTAAAATATGTCGTGCTTGATGAAGCCGATGAAATGTTGAACATGGGTTTTGTTGATGACATTGAATCGATCCTCAAAGCAGCGCCAAAGCAACGTCGTACAGTTTTGTTCTCAGCAACAATGCCTGCTCACATCGAACGTCTTGCGAAGAATTACATGGTAGATTACGAGCTGATTGCGGTTGCCGTAGATCAAAGCAGTAAGGATAATATCCAGCAGATTTACTTCGAAGTTTCGCAATCGGATAAATTCGAATCGCTTTTCAGAATCATCGATGTTGAAGAAAGTTTTTACGGCATGGTTTTCTGCCGTACAAAAATTGATGCGGATGAAATCGCACACAAATTAGCTAATCGTGGATGCAGAGCTGAAGCGATTCACGGCGACCTTTCCCAAGGTCAGCGTGAAAAAGTTTTACAAAAATTCCGCGATCGTCGCATTACCGCTTTGGTTGCAACTGACGTTGCGGCGCGTGGTATTGATATTGGTGATTTAACTCACGTTATTAACTATTCTTTGCCGCAAGATCCAGAAAGTTACGTGCATCGTATTGGTCGTACAGGCAGGGCTGGCAAAAGCGGAATCGCGGTCACTTTAATCACGCCTTCTGAATACAGAAAACTGGTGGCGATTCAGAGAATCTCTAATACCAAAATTACTAAACAAAAAATTCCTGGAGTTGCGGAAGTAATCGACAGCAAGAAGCAGCGCATCAAAAGCACACTTTCTGAAATTATTGCGACGGAAAATTTTTCTGATCTTGAACTAATCGCCGAAGAAATTTTGGCAGAAACTCCAGATGCTAAAATCGCAATTGCCGCTTTGCTTAAAATGGCTTTCAAGGACGAGCTAACCGAAAGTAATTACAGCGAAATTCTCGAAGCTTCTGCGCGCGGAAAAAGAGACTTTAATTCTGATGATCGTGGCAACAGAGACCATGGGGAAAGAAGAGGTAATGATCGCGATCGTGGTGAAAGAGGTGATCGCGGAGATCGCGGTAATCGCAAAGATTACGGCGATAGAAATGATCGTGGCGACAGAGGCGGAGATCGCGGTGAGCGCAAAGGAAGCGCTCGTCTCTTCATCGCCAAGGGCCGTAACGACGCAATGGATCCAAGAAAATTGGTGGATTTTATTCAGAAAGAAACCGGTGTAGATCAGCGTCGCATCGATGATGTTAAAATCTTCGACACCTTCTCATTCTTTGCCGTTCCATCTGATGATGCAGAAAAAGTTTTAGATGCTTTTCAACAATCTGGCGGCAACAGATCTTTGGTGTCGAGAGCAAAAGCCAAGCAATAAATTTACGTCACCACGTAATTTATTTACCTAGCGCAGACATTAGGGCTTTGAATATTAACCCGTTCAGGGCCGCTAGCATTGCTGCTCCAAACTGAATTACCGCAAATGCCAAAATCGCAATCACCGCGATTAACACGGTATATTTTACGATACTTTCGATAATCATCTTTTTGATCATTTCAGTTTGATCAGTTTGTGCGGCCTTATTGCGAGATGCTTTTTTAGCATCCTCTAATTCTTCTTCCTCGGTCATCTCCTCTTCTTCCAGAGGATCCTCTTTATTTTCTTGATCATCGGAATCAGGCTTAGATTTTTCTGACTTCTTTTTAGTGGAGTCCTTTATTTCAGCTCCATTTTTTTTGGATTTCTCGCCGATTTGTTTTTGCATGAAAGTGGAAAATAAATCCTGAGACTTTCCTCCGCTTTTTTCTTTTTCTGACATTTTAAAAAATTGTGTTTGAGACCTTTTTAATTCAATCATTTATTGCCCTAATTTTCGCAACAATTTCCTGCTCACTGCTTGGAGTTTTTGTAGCCTGGCAAAAAATTTCTTATTTTGGCGATGCTTTGTCGCATGCGGTTCTGCTTGGCTTGGCGCTCGGTGCCTTGTTGGGAGTTAATCAAATTTTGGCTTTAATAATTTTTGCTTTTGTTTTTGCTGTCTTGATTTTTATTGCCGCTTGGGATCGTTACTCTAGCAGAGATTCAGCAGTGATGATTGCTTCATATTTTTGCATTGCGCTGGCAATGATCTTGAACGATTTGTGGATTAAAAATTTTGATTTCTCTTCTTACATTTTTGGCGATGTTCTGGCGGCTGGAATACCCGAAATAATGGCGCTGTCAGCGATTACACTAGTTACAGTTTTTTACGTAATCTTTGGAATCAGAAAAATTTTATTACTAAATCTTAACGAAGATTTGGCGCAAATTTCTGGGATCAAAACTAAATTTTGGAACCTGTCTTTTTTGATTCTTCTCGCCGTTGTGATTGCTCTAACTACTCGCATCGTTGGAATTTTTCTGACCACGGCTCTTCTGGTTTTGCCGGCGGCAATCGCGCGAATTTTTGCTAAATCTGCCGCACAGATGATGATGATTTCAGTCTTGATTGGCGTGGCTGGAGCGACTTTATCTTTTGGCTTAGCGAGCAATTATAACTTAACCATTGGACCGGTAATAATCGCGATTTTTTGCGTAGGTTTTTTTACCGCTAGAGTTGCTTTATTTCTTCGTGGATAATTTTTTTTAATCTCTCCGGATCGCTTAAATGTGGAGCGTGGCCGCAATTTTTAAAAATCTCCAAGCGTAAATTTTTAATGCGCTCACGAAAATATTCTGCCTGAGAACTATGGGTAATCATATCGCCGGCGCCTTGAAAATAGAGGGTGCGAGGCATGCTGGCAAAGTCCACGTCGAAACAAGAAAATCTTTCCAACTCTTTTAGCCAAAGCTTTAGCTGCTCAAAATTTTTTTCACCGACATCAAGAGTGCGAGCAATTTCTTCTGCATTGCGATCATTCATCGCGGTAAGAATTGCGAATTGTTTTAGAGTTTGAGTGGGCGCTGCGGAAAAATTTTGGTAAAATTCATCAAATGTTGTTTTCGCCATTCCGGCCTGAATGCGCGGATCCTTGATCATTTGAAATGGTGGCGCGAGGAGAATAAGTAATTTTGGCTGTAAAATTTTTCTCTCGATTAAGCGAATGGCGAGTTGTCCGCCAAGGCTCCAGCCAACTAAAATATCGGGATTTAATTTTTGTGATTCGATCTCAGTAAAAAACTTTTCAACACTGCTTAAGCCCGAATAGTCGAAAGATGAGACAAAAAAAGACTCGCTGAAAACTGGTTCCAACGAGTCGAATTTTTGTCCCCAGCCTGAAAGGCAGAGAATTTTATTAGAAATTGAAATCGCCAAATTTCTTTTTGAACTTGGTCATTCTTTCATTGTTGGCATTCACAAAGCCAGTTGCTTTATCTTGCCAAGCTGGGTGATTTTTTGGATCAACGTCAAGTCGAAGAGTATCTCCTGCCTTGCCCCAGGTTGTGAGAATTTCGAATTTAGTTCCGTCGGTCATTACTACGTTAACCGCATGTTGTTCTGGGTGTGCACCGAAGACGTAAGTCTTTTTTGTGCCGGTCTCTTTTTTGACTGTTTTTGCTTCTGACATTTGTTGTGAAGAATTGATTGCACTTGGCTGATAACAAAGGGCGCGGCAACCTATGAACGTAAGTTTTGTTGTCAAAGAGTTATTCTCATTCGAGGGATTATTGCTTGACAATGGGCGTCTCCCCAAAATAGTTCCTGCCCGTTTTATTATTTAGCGTTATTAACTTCGATTCCAAAGCTGAAAATCAAGTCCCGATGAAAGGAGCTCACTCTCTAAAAAAGAAATTATTAGTGATCGGTGCCAAGTCCGCATTGTTTATAATCAATGTTGTATCTGCTATTTACCGAATCATTTTCGCCAAAAGGACCATTCTTTTTGTTACCAAACAAAAGATCCGTAGCCTCACGCTTGGTCCTATTTCGCAAGCTTGTATTCTTCTGTTTGTCATTTGGGTTGCTGACCTTTTTATGCAGTCTTTGCGTTACGACCAAGTTGTTAATGCTAAATCCGATGAAATTGATGAGTTGCGTTCAGTCAGCGCTTACTTCAAAGAAGAGTTCGAGAATGTGAATGAAAAGCTACAAAAGGTTAATGAATATTTAGTTATTCTTAGCGGCTCTAGTCAAAACGCTAAAGCAATCGAGGAAGATAACGTTCAGCCAAAGAATTTTAAAGAAGAGGATCTTTCCAGAAAGGATAAAAACACGCTGAATGAAATCAAAAATGCTAAACAACAATTTGCTACAATTCGTTCGATTGCCGAAGAGCGCATGAAGAAGCTAGAGGGTGCAATTACCGTTGCTGGGCTAAATATTAAAAGAGCCGCTCCAAAAGAAGTTAATCCAGGAAAGGAAATCTCCCTTAATGGTAAGAAAGATTTGGTTCGTGGGCGCGGAGGGCCTTTAAATGAAGGGTCTTCGATTGACGAAGCCTTGGTATCGACCAAGCTCTCAGATAGTGATTTTATCGAAAGCCGCTTGGAAAAAGCCGCATTCATTAGCGAAATTGATCGCTTGATGGTGTTAGAGAAATTAGTGAGCGC
>CAMBXE010000023.1 GCA_945871805.1 Rhizobium sp. Q54
TTGCGAGGAGCGAAGCGACGTGGCAATCCATTTGTTCATGAGTAAAGATGGATTGCTTCGCATTCGCTCGCAATGACGAACTAAAGTTATGCTAGATATTCCGAAGCAGTACGAATCACCTTCTTCGCGGCAGAATCCATCAACAAAGAACTCACAAAAACCTTTCCTCTTTTTTGTATTTCTTCACGCCATCAAGCACGTTTCTATGATTTGCTGACTCCGCCAGAGCTTTTTATTTTACTATCTTTGCCGGCTTCTTGCATTCTCTTAACAAATGATCGCGGTTTGTCGCCTGGTTTTTCTAGCCCTAATTTTGCAACAAAACTTTCGCTCTCCTTCTCTTTTTGCAGCTCTGTTAATTTTTCCCCGATCGATTGCGGAATGATTGGAAGTTTAGTTTCTTCATCCAACTCAAACTTTTGCACATCTACTTCCTTCAAGTATCCGTTTTCAGAAAATTCATTTTCGCAGTTGGAAATAACTGCCATCTCGCTTTTAGAGAGGCCGAGTCTGTTCATTATATTTTCGGTGTGATTGAAGCCAGTCAGAACAATCACCACATCCTCATCTTGCTGATGCTTTTTAAGTTCGCCAACCATGTGGTCGGCTATTGCTGAAGAAAGAAGCATGCTATGGCTAACTCCTTGGCTAACTCCTTGGATATATTTACCAAAATTTTTAGAATCATCGACGGCAAATCCTTCGTCTTTTATTTTTTTTAATTCTTTTTCTATCGAAGGCAGAAAGGCGGGATTTATACCGATGAATCCCTCTGCTGTTGGGTCGGTAATTTTTTTCATCACTTCAGAAAAAGCTCCAGTTGCGCCAGTAAAATTTCCTCCATCGGAAGGGACGCCGGCTATTGGAACGTAAATAGGGTCGAAAACTGTTATAGCACGATCGCCCAGCAGAGATACTTCTTGGTTGCGCGCGAGTCTTTGATCCTCTGGATAAAATACCGCCTTCAAACCCTTTGCTTCGCAAGATTCTAATAGCTGATCAACAAGAGAGATGCTGTTAGCGGTGTCATCATGTCGCTCTCCAATCAAGATGTATAAAGGCATGATGGTCTAAGCTAAATATTCCGTAGCAGTACGAATCACCTTCTTACTTGCAGAATCCATCAACAAAGAATTCACAAAAATCTTTCCGCTTTTTTTGCATTTCCTCACGCCATCAAGCATGTAACCGTCAGTCACGCCGGCGCAGGCGAAGATTACATCGCCTCTCGCCATTTCTTCGGCGGTGTATTTTTTATTTAAATCGATGATTCCCATCTGCTTGGCCCGCTCGATTTGTTTTTGGTTATCGCCGAAAATTAAGCGACCCATCATCTGTCCACCGATTACGCGTAATCCTGCAGCAGCTAGCACGCCTTCTGGCGCGCCTCCAGTTCCCATGTAGGCATCGATGCGAGCGGTTTGGTTAGTACAGGCGATTACACCGGCAACGTCTCCATCGCCGATCAAACGAATTCTTGCGCCAGCTTCGCGGACTTTAGCGATCAACTCGTTGTGACGCGTACGTTCCAAGATCATCACGGTTAAATCTGAAACCGCGCATTTCTTGGCTTGCGCGATGTTTTGTAAATTTTTTAGCGGCGTGTTGTCGAGGTCGATTACGCCTTCAGGAAGCCCAGCACCGACGGCGATTTTGTCCATGTAGACATCTGGTGCGTGCAAAAATCCGCCGCGTTTGGCGAAGGCGATTACCGCCAAAGAAGACTCGCCAGCATTGGCGCAAATCGTGGTTCCCTCGAGTGGATCAAGGGCGATATCAACTTCCATTCCACCTTTACCAACCTCCTCTCCGATGAAGAGCATCGGGGCTTCATCGCGTTCTCCTTCGCCGATTACGATCGTGCCTTTGATGTTCATTTCATTCAAAGTTTCTCGCATCGAATTAACTGCGGCGGCGTCGGCGGCCATGTTATCGCCTTTGCCGATCCAGTCGTAACAAGCGATTGCGGCTTTTTCGGTGACTTCAATAATTTGTGAAGAAAGGGCGGATAACATGAAAGTGAGATTGAATTTTGAACAAAAAAAAAGCGCCCGCCCATTTTTTTGGGGGGGCGCTTTTATTTAGAGCGTTAGCTCGAGAGCTTCTGCTCTTTGAAGTCTACGTGTTTGCGTACAACGGGATCATATTTGCTAAAAAGCATTTTTTCTTGTTTTTGCTTTGGGTTGCGACGCGCAGTGTAAAAGAAACCAGTGCCCGCAGTGCTTACCAGTTTGAACAAAATTGAATTTCTTTTTGATTTTGATGCTTTCGGTTTTCCAGCCATAAAAAGTGAAAGTTGAGTCGATATTGAGGCCGCAAAAGTTACAGCTGCGGCAAAGGGCGGCGCAACTTATTTAGGAAGATTCAAGTTTCAACGTAAAACTGTGGCTAAAATTGCCTTCTGAACGTGTAGACGATTCTCGGCTTCGTCGAAAATTACTGACTGTTTTGAATCGATTACTTCGGCGCTAACTTCAAATCCGCGGTAAGCCGGAAGACAGTGAGTGAAGATCGCGCTTTTTTTAGCGAGCTTCATCAAGCCTTGATTTACTTGGTATGGCATCAGTTGTTTTAATTTTTTGTCGTGGAGTTTTTTATCTTTTGCCGCGGCATCGCCCATTGAAAACCAGGTGTCTGTGATCAAGACATCAGCATTTTTTGCCGCCTCTTTCGCATCTTTGCAAACAGAAATTTTTGCTCCGTTTTTTTGTGCTTTTTTGATTTCAGAATTACAGAAATCGAACTCTTTTGGAGTGGCAATCGCTAACTCAAAATCAAAGGCTAAAGCCGCGTGGATGTAAGAGTTAAGTACATTATTTGCGTCGCCAAACCAAGCCAATTTTTTGCCAGAAATTTTTCCCAAATGTTCTTCGATCGTCAAAATACTGGCGAGGATTTGGCAAGGATGTGAAAAATCAGAAAGAGCGTTGATCACAGGAACGGAGCTGTTTTGCGCAAGCTCAACAATCGTTTGATGTGAGTTCGAACGAATCATAATTCCGTCAACAAAACGCGAAAGAACGCGCGCGGTATCAGCAATCGTCTCGCCTTTGCCAAGTTGCATATCATGGCTATTCATCACGATTGCATGACCGCCGAGCTGGTTAATTCCTACCTCGAATGAAACACGAGTGCGGGTAGAATTTTTTTCGAAAATCATCGCCAAGTGCTTTCCAGCTAGAATTTTACTGAGCGGATTTTTTTTTAATTTTTTAGCGAGCGTTAAAATTTTACGTAATTCAGTCGCAGAGATTTTGTCTAAATCAATGAAGTGATTGGTCATTTTTAAAATTGCAAAATTGGGGATGGCGCGGAAATGTTAGAGCCGTGGTTAGCGCCGTGCGGCTTCTTAAGTTTAAGAAATTACAACTCAATGTCAGAAAAAATTTTTATTGTTAGCGGTGGAACCGGTGGCCACATCATTCCAGCGCGTTGTCTTGCTGCGCACTTAGCGGCCGAAAAGCGCGAAGTATTTTTCTTTGGCGACGAAAAAATTAATAATTATCGACGAGCGGAAGATGGCTTCACGACCAGTGTTATCGGGGCTTCACAACTAAAGAAGTCTTTACCATTTTTAGCCAAAGCAGCGTTAAAAATTTCTTTTGGAATTTTGCAGTCACTTTATTTTTTACTTCGCTTTAAGCCGAAATATGTTGTTGCTTTTGGAGGTTACGCGACCTTTCCAATGCTGGTTGCGGCTTGTTTAACAAAAACCAAAATTATTCTTCACGAACAAAATTCTCACCTTGGAAAAGTTAACAGAATTTTTGCGAAATTTGCTGATAAAATCGCCCTATCCTTCCCTTCTACTTCTGGAATCGCGGCGCAAGATTTACTAAAAACTATTTTTACCGGAAACCCGGTGCGCGCAGAAATAGCGGCACTTCACAACCTTTCTTACCAATTGCCGCTGCAAGAAAAAAATGAGCCCAATTTAGATAATCGCCTAGGTTATAATGTGTTACTCGCGTCGGATTTTTCTCAAGAGCCGAAGAGACCCAATCTTTTTAAGATTCTTGTTATTGGCGGTTCGGGAGGGGCAAAAATTTTTAGTGAAATTTTGCCGAAATCTTTTTTTAACTTGAGCGAGCACGTTAAAGAAAAAATCCAAGTCATTCAGCAATGCAGAGCTGAATTGGTTCAAGAGACTTTTGATCAATACAGATTATTTAACATTAACATCGTAACCGATTCTTTTTTCGACAATATGTCAGAATTGTTACGTGACGCGCATCTAGTGATTGCAAGGGCCGGATCATCATCAATCGTAGAGTTTTGCGTAGCAAAAAAGCCGATGATTTTAATTCCATTCGCCGCTGCGGCTGACAATCACCAAGAAAAAAATGCGCATTATCTCAAGGAAAATGACGCGGCAATAATCGTCAAAGAAAGTGAGTTTACGATCAATGCGGTGAATGAATTATTGAAAAATTTAATCGAGGATGAAGTGCGGTTAAAAAAATTATCCGACAATGCCGGAAGTCTTGCCGTTCTTGATGCGACGCAAAATTTAGCGAGGTTATTAAATGACTGAAATCGCTCAAACTTCTTTCGGTGAAATTCTCAGAAATAAGCGCGAAGAACTGCGCATGGAAATTGCTGAAGTGAGTTCGCATTTACGCATTAAGTCTGCTGATATTGAAGCGATTGAAGGCGATGAAATCGTCAAAATAACTACTAACATTTACATTCCGGGGTTACTTCGTTCTTACGCAAAATTTCTGCGAATTGATGAAAAAATTATCGAAGAACAAATTGGGTTGTTGCAGCTAAAATCTAATGTCGACAACAGAGAACACTTACTTGTTAACATTGGCGAAGGCGATCATTTGAAGCCGGATAAGAATTTTTCTTTTCACGCCCTGATCATTGTATTTTTACTGATATTGCTACTTTTTCCGATTTACAATCGCTCCGCAAATAAGGGAGATTTCATCACTAATCCCGATTTAATTTCACAACTTAACGACGCCTCATTAGATGACAGATAATGAACTAATCCCAGATGAGGAGCTAGCTCAGGACGATTCCGGCGGCGAAGAGAACGCAACCAAGCGTCTGCATTCCGAGACTTTGCGCATCGCCATTTTTGTGTTTTTTTCTTTGGCGTTGTTGGTTTTTGTTGTGCCCTATTTTTTGGATAATTCAGCGTTGAGATTTCAACTTGCGCAAAAATTAAGTCAGTCGCTGCAAACAAAATTAGAGATTCATGGCAAGGTGCAAGTGGCTTTGCTTCCTCATCCCGTGATTATTGCGAATGATGTTCTGTTAAAAAATTATCGTCCAAATCTTTCAGAAAAATCTTACGATCTTTACGCTAAATCTGTCGAAGTGCGTTTTCCAATTTTTAACTTTTCGGATGATGTGAATGTAAGTAGGGTAATCTTTTCCGATGCAATAGTGGCAAGCTATTACAACGATGACAAAGCACCTTCGCGTCAAGATGATCTCACTAAAATAATTTCTGATTTTGCTCAAAACTCTACTGGGGATGAAAAGAATTTAGGATCAGGAATGAGTGTTAAATTATTTTCTGTTGGCGACCTCTTCTCGTCTATGTCCTTGAAATCAGGGCTTCCAGAGCTTGTTGTTAAAAATGGTCAAATTATTTCTTACGACAAATTTCTGCGCAAAAAAGAAACAACTTCAATCAATGCTGCAACAAAAATTTCTGAACAAAAAATATCGGCGAACGGAAAATTTAGTAATCAAAATATCGCCAGTAGTTTCAAACTTGCGGCGATATTTAATTCTAAATCAGGTGAGCAGGATTCCTTATTCGACCTGGTCTCGCCGGTTTTAGAATTACACATCAAAGGTAATTTTATTTCGGCGAATAAAGGATTATTAAAAAGTGATTTTAGCGGAAAACTTGATGCTCAAATCATGGAGTTGAAATCTTTTTACCAAAGCTACATCGACAGTAATGGCATAATTTCTACGAAATTAAAATATAACGCCAAGCCAATAAAAATCAGCGCCGAGATCGATAGTGCGACGCAAGAAATTTCGATTAATAATTTAAAAATCGCCTCCGATTTAGTTGATGGAAATGGTCGCGCTTACTTTAATTTAGCTAATCCAACCTCGATTGCCGATATTCTGTTAGACTTAGATAGTCTTGATCTAGACGGGATTTGGTCAAATGAGCTTGTTACGATTACACCGGGTGCGGCGGATAATAATATTCCTAATATTCCCAGCAGTGAATCCGATGATGAAGCCTTTCCTGCGCAATTGGTCGATGCGATTTCGGAGCAAAAAAATAACGCGTTAAACATCAATCTAAATCTCACCAAAAAAATCAAAGACCTCGACCTCACCGCTGAAATTTCTGTGAAAAAAATTAAATATTTGGCCGGCGAAATTCAGGATGCCGAT
Source organism: Rhizobium sp. Q54 (assembly GCA_945871805.1). Classification (GTDB taxonomy): domain Bacteria; phylum Pseudomonadota; class Alphaproteobacteria; order Rickettsiales; family UBA1997; genus UBA2645. Next base: position 6,382 of record CAMBXE010000023.1, read on the forward strand.
CTTTATTTCAGTACCTCTGCAGCAGGTGATGTCATGGTTATGCCGGCTATTTTTAAAATTCCTGGAGAAGGCGCTGTGCGAGTCAGCGGCGTTTTTGACAACAGTACTCTGACCTCAAAATTTATCGGAAAACTTGATGCTCACGGCAAAAGTCTCAAAGAAATTTTACGTTGGCTAAAAATTGAATCGCAAAATTTAAAACTCGATGCGCTCAATGAATACGAGACTTATTCCGATGTAATGATTTTGCCAAACAGCGTAACTCTTAATAATTTTTATCTGAATCTTAGTGGCGATAAGAGCGAATTTTCTGGAGAGATGAAATTTGAAAATGATGGCAAGGCGATCAATTCATCCGGACGTTTTCACGTTAATAACTTGAATATTGACGATCATTTTTTGATCTCTGGCCAGAATACTTATTTCTCTCCTGGCTTGCTGCTAAAAAAATTATTTTGGCTTAACGATGTTTCTTCAAGTAATGCCTTTGATTTGAGTTTTGACAAGTTGACCTACAAAAAAGAAGAGTTCGGTGAACAGTCTTTCAAATTCATGATCAGGCGTGGTTACATCGAGATCGCTGACCTGAATTTACAATCTCAAAAAACCGATCTTAAGGCGAATTTTTCCGTGGATATTAGCGAACAAAATCCACGTTTGGCGATCAAACTCGATGCGAAAAAATTTCATTATGAAGCGCCAGAATCTGAAAAAAATTCAGATAAAAAGATTAATTCATTCGATCAATTTTTTGGACTACCTTCGCTCGAAGGATTTGGCGGAGAAGTTAATATAAATCTTATCGATGCCCAGATCGACGGAGTGCAAATTAATTACGCCAAATTGTTTGGTAAATTGAAGGATGGGAATATTGATGAGGCTACGTTGTCCGGCGAATTTTACGGCGGAAAATTTTCTTACTCGGGCGTGCTTGGTCTTAAAGTTAGTAAGACTCTCAACGGCAATATGTTGCTTGAGAATGCCGATCTGAAGCCTTTGCTGTCTGGTCTCTTCGGAATTAATTCCATTACTGGTGTGGGTAATTTTGCGACAAATATTACGGCAGTCGCAAACAGCAAAAATGAATTTGCGAAACAATTAAAAAGTGAAATTAAATTTAGCGCCAACGTGCCAAGCGTTGATGGTTATGGCTTGAGCGACTTGGTCAAAAAAATGTTTGCCCCACAAACTTATCATCAAGAATTACTCACTCCGGAAAAAATTCTTTTTAATCCAGAAGCAAAAACTGTTTTTAAACAAGCGAGCGGAACGATTCAAATCAATGGTGGCAAGGATGGAAGAGTGAGAATAAATGTTTCCGCTCCGGCGATGAATGGAATTTTGTCGGGCACATTTAGCGCTGAAGATGGGGTGATTGATCTTCTCTTTAATGCGATTTTTTTAACTGGAGATGCGGCGAAACAAACGCCAATCAACATTGCCACTAACCTTCGCGGCAAGACGAGTAGCATTTTGCAAAACACGAATATCGATCAGGTTAGGCAGTATCTGGGCTTAAGTCAGGCCGGAAAGTCGGTAGAAAAATCTGCGATTGTAGCAACTCCGTAAATTCAAGAGTTGTAACCCCGGCGCATGCCGTGGTCAATCTCGTCCAAGTACTTTGTAAAAAATAAAAGACTAAAAGCGATGCACCTCTGCATGAAACGCAGCATGTGCCGGGGTGACAGTTTCTCTCGATGTCACCCCGTCTTCATGACGGGGTCCATCTCGTCCGCAGGTATTTTGTAAAAAATAAAAAACTGAGAGCGAATCACTTTTGCATGTGTCGGGGCGACAATCGAGAGTGAGTTAATGAACAAAAAATAATAAAAATGACAAAAATTTCAGCGCAGAAAATTTTAGAACGAAAATCAAATCCCTTGGGTGGCGAAAAAATTATTTGCCTAACTGCTTACACCTTTCCGATGGCAAAAATTTTGGATGAGCATTGCGACATTATTTTAGTTGGAGATTCGCTTGGAATGACGATTTACGGACTTCAAAACACCATCGAAGTAAGTTTAGAAATGATGATTAATCACGGTAAAGCAGTGATGAGAGCGGTAAAAAAATCTCTGGTTGTTGTTGATCTGCCTTTTGGAACTTACGAAAAATCTCCTAAGCAAGCTTTGGAATCGGCGCAAAAAGTAATTAGCGAAACAGGCTGTGACGCCATTAAAATTGAGACCTCACGCGATTTAGTCGCCACAGTAAAATTTCTCGTCGACAATAAAATTAACGTGATGGGTCATGTCGGATTATTGCCGCAACAAGTCGTAGAAATGAATGGTTATCGCTACCAAGGTCGCGACGAAAATTCGGCAAAAGAAATTTTGGAAACAGCAAAGTTAATTGAAAAAGCAGGAGCTTTTTCTTTAGTGATCGAGGCGGTTCCCGCGGATCTTGCGACGAAAATTACCCAAGCACTTTCCATTCCAACGATTGGCATCGGAGCTTCTGCAGAGTGCGACGGGCAGGTTTTGGTGATTGATGATCTACTCGGACTCAACCAAGAATTTAAGCCACGTTTTGTGAGTCGTTACGAAAATTTAGCAGAAAAAATTTCAGCAGCGGTTACGAAATTTTCTGTCGACGTGAAGGCAAAAAAATTTCCAGCAAAAGAGAATCTGATCTAAATTTTATATCCGATATTAATCAGCATTTCTCTTTTAAATCTTTCGTCGTTCTCAATTTTTTTATCGATCATAAGTTCCATCCTCATATCAATCTCTTCTCCGGCTTTAAGCCTGTATTTATTTAGGCAAAGGCACTCGTAACGAATCAAATATTTTTCGACATATTCTGGTTCAACAATCAAAGCTGGACGAAAGCTGATAGTTTTTTTTGAAATATTTTTGACGTGATAAATGGCTGAAATTCTCTTGTTGGTGTGCGCTTCATCCTCCGGTTTTAACACCGTGAATTTCACCTTCTCGCTGTAGCTGATGGCATTAATTGAGACGTTAATTCTCTCACCAATTTTTCTTGGAATGTAGTGAGAAAGAAAAATTGGCCGACATTTTTGACTGATTTGACAAAACCAGTTGAAAGGCTGAATCGCGAAAAATGCGATTACCAAAATTACTGCAAAGCGAATGGCGATAAGGAGTGCGGGGTTCATTAAATAGCTTGTTTAAAGTAGGTAATAGTTTTTTCTAAGCCAATTCCGAGATCAATTTTTGGAGAAAAATTAATTAATTTTTGTGCTTTTTCAATCACCGGTTTGCGTTGCAGTGGATCATTTTCCGGAAGTGATTCGAAGATAATTTTTGATCGCGATTTGGTGAGTTTAATAATTTTTTCTGCTAATTCCAAAATTGTAAATTCGCTTGGATTGCCGAGATTTATTGGGCCGAATTCTTTTGAGTCGAGATTCATAAAATTAGTTATCCCGTCGATTAAATCATCGACGTAACAGAAGGACCTCGTCTGCTTTCCATCCCCGTAAATAGTTATGTCATCTCCTCTCAGAGCCTGTACGATAAAATTAGAAACAACCCTTCCATCGTTAACAGCCATGCGTGGACCGTAGGTGTTGAAGATGCGAACTATTTTAATCTCAACGCCATATTGACGGTGGTAATCGTAAAAAAGAGTCTCGGCAACGCGCTTGCCTTCATCGTAGCAGGAGCGCGCTCCGATCGTATTAACATTGCCAAAATATTCTTCGCTTTGCGGATGAACTAATGGATCTCCGTAAATTTCTGAGGTCGAAGCCTGAATAATTTTTGCCTTAACATTACGCGCTAATTCGAGCATGTTGATTGCCCCCATCACACAAGTTTTTGTCGTGTGAACTGGATTATGTTGGTAGTGAATTGGTGAGGCTGGGCAGGCTAAATTGTAGATCTCGTCAATCTCTAAATGGATGGGTTGCGTAACATCGTGACGAATCGCTTCAAAGCGCGGATTAGAAAGAAGATGCTCAATATTTTTTTTGCTGCCAGAGAAGTAATTATCGAGTGAGATTACTTCATCCCCTCTGGAATTCCCTGCCGCCAAAAGTTTTTCACATAAAAATGAGCCAAGAAAACCCGCGCCGCCGGTAACTAAAATTCGTTTCATTTTTTTTTAATTGTTGAATTTTGTAAAAAGTTAATGGCTCAACTGATAAATCATAACCATGCTTCTTTCTGTTATTATTCCCTGCTACAACGAAAAAAATACAATCAATGCGATTATTGATGCTGTAAGAAATTCGCCCTATCCACATAAGGAAATCATCGTTATTGACGACTGTTCAACTGACGGTACGCGAGAGAAATTAAAAAATGAAATCGCGCCTCTCGTAGCAAAAATTATTTATCACAAAGTCAATCAAGGAAAGGGGGCGGCACTTAGAAGTGGAATTGCTGCAGCGAGCGGCGACTTGGTTATTATTCAAGATGCTGATTTGGAATATGATCCGAATGAATATCCCAAATTACTCGCGCCGATTTTAGAAAATAAAGCTGACGTAGTTTTTGGTTCGCGCTTTATCGGCAGTGACGCCAGGCGCGTGCTTTATTATTGGCATCGACTTGGTAATGGATTTTTGACATTGCTCTCAAATATTTTTACCAATCTAAATTTAACTGACATGGAAACTTGTTACAAAGTTTTCCGTCGCGAAATAATTCAGCAAATTCACATCGAAGAAAACCGTTTTGGTTTTGAGCCAGAAATTACTGCCAAGATCGCTAAGTTGGACTGTCGAATTTATGAAGTTGGCATCAGCTACTACGGTCGTACTTACGCAGAGGGCAAGAAGATCACTTGGAGAGATGGAGTAAGAGCGATCATTTGCATTTTGAAATACAATTTATTCAAGGGTAAGTAATGGGTGATTACAGCGGAGTTGAAGAGCTATTGATCATCGAAAAATATCTAAAAAATTATAATCACGATCTGGTTCTGAAGCTGTCAGAATTTCTCAAAAATAAAGAAGTATTAGAATTCGGCGCCGGCATCGGAACCTTGGCGCAAATATGGAAATCGCAAACCGGAATATCTCCAGAATGCTTAGAGATTGATCCTAATTTATGTGACGTTGTCACACAGCGCGGATTCAAATGTTACAGCAACTTAGACGCGATTACTAAAAAATATGATGGGATTTACACCTCAAACGTTCTCGAGCATATTGAAGATGATATTGCGGCGTTAAAAAACCTGAACTCACTGCTGAATAAAGACGCAATAATCGCAATCTATGTGCCGGCTTTTATGCTGCTATATTCCGGTCTAGATATTTCTGTCGGACATTTTCGCCGATATGGAAAAGCGGAGATAATAAAAAAATTAGAACAGACGAATTTTAAAATTATCAGATGTCACTTTTCCGACAGTCTGGGATTCTTTGTTTCGATATTGATCAGAATTTTTGGCTACAAAAAAAACCCGAAGAATTTTCATTTTTACGACAAGTATATTTATCCGCTTAGCTCTTTATTGGACAGGCTCGGAGCGAAATATTTTTTTGGCAAAAATTTGCTAATTATTGCCCAAAAATTGAACTAATGAAGATCAAAAATAATTTGCCGCTAATTCTTCTGTTTTGTCTCTACGGAATATTCCTTGCGCTTAACGTAATGGCTTATGCCGGAGGATCTGATTCCTCGGGATATCTCAACGCTGCGCGCTTAATTGCTGCTGGGAAATTGCACGAAAAACAGCGTATTGTCGAAGGATTTTCTGCGTCGCAAATTTCATCGAACAGTTATATCCCTTTGGGATTTACGCCATCTTCAAATGAGGAGATGGTGCCGGCATATCCCCTCGGGTTACCTATCTTAATTTCTCTAACGTCTTTCATAACCGACCTTGCTGCCGCGCCACATATAGTGATGTGGCTACATGCCATCGGATCTTTAATTCTGATTTATAATTTTGCTCTCATCCTAAATCTGGAAAAATTCTGGGCGGTAATTGCCACTATTCTGCTGGCGATAAATCCATTATTTATAAGTTATTCACTGCAACTCATGAGTGATATGCCATCACTTTTCTGGTGTGGATTGACTATATTTTCTGCGTTAAAAACTCGAGAAAAAGTTAATTGGGCAATAATCGCTGGAGCTTCTGCTGGCATGGCCATGATGATTAGGCCGGCAAATATTTAATCCTTATTCCGCTGCTAATTGCGCTCGGTAAAAATTGGCGGAGTTTAATTTATTGCGGTCTTGCCGGACTTCCTTTTGCCGCCATTATGTTGATTTTAAATCACGGTCTTTACGGAAAATTTATTACCACCGGTTACGGAGATGTGAGCTCATTATTTTCTCTAAAAAATATACCTCCATCTATCGATGCCTATGCGCGATATTTACCTCTTGAATTGACGCCATTCGCGCTTTTAGCAGTTGGAATTTTTATGCCAAAAATATGGCGTCAGAATCAGAGAATTTTATTTATTATTGCGGCGTGGATCGTGCCATTTCTTATTTTTTATTCATGCTACCAATTTACCCGTGAGACTTGGTGGTATATGCGATTTTTACTGCCGATTTTTCCGGCAATAATTTTGGCGATGATTTTGACAGTGCGAAATATTCATGAATCGCTTCCGAAATTTCGTATGATGATCTTGATGTTTTTCTTAACTTTTTCTTTTTGCTGGCAAGCTAGTGTTTTTGCGAGGTTACCAATTTTAACTGATGGAGGCTTGTCATACTTTAAGGCAACCAACTGGGCAAATAATAACCTACCAAAAAACTCAATTTTTATCACGATGCAAACTAGTGGAGCACTTCTTCATTATACAGATTTCTCTATTATTCGTTACGAATCAGTGGATAAAAAATCCTTAGAAGAGATCGAAAAAATACAGAGACCGATCTATGCAATGCTATTTCCCTTTGAGTTAGAGGATGTTTTAGAAGCAAGATTTCCCGGGAAGTGGGTGAAAGTAACAGAGGTTAATCCTATCACAATTTGGAGACTAGATAATGAAAAATAATTTAAGTCCGTGGGCGATTACATTATTTCTTCTCGGAACAATCGGGGTGGTTTTTCCTTATATTCTCAATGATGCCTTGCCAGGAGATATCGGTGATGCTCGTTTTAACCTCTACGTGCTCGAGCATTTTTATCTCGCGCTTACCGGTCAAGTTGATGGCTTTATTGATGCGCCATTTTTTTACCCACTAACCAAAACCATTTTATTTTCTGACAACCATTGGGGTGATGGATTAATTTATTCTTACTTTAGATTTTTTGATGCGACGCCGATCGAATCCTTTGCTTGCTGGTTTTTTGTCGGATTTATTTTGAATTACTGGTCAGCTTTTTACGTTCTACGCAAGTTTGAATTATCGCAGCTTGCGGCAGCAGTTGGTGCATTTTTATTTACTTTTGGTCTGCCGGTACTTGCTCAAGATGGACATTGTCAATTGATCTACCGTCTTTTTGTCCCCTTGGCTATTCTCGCTTTCCACAATTACACAAAATCACGAAATTTCTACTACCTCACGGTAACGCTGCTGATGGTTTCTCTGCAACTTCTGACCTCTGTTTATAATGGAATTTTTCTCGCTTACTTTCTTTTCTTTTGGGCGATTATTGAGTTGAGAATTATTCCGCTGAATCGAATCAGAAATTTTCTACCACAAGAATATTGCCCACGCAAATCACTGCCAGTTTTAGCTTTAGCAGTAACTATTTTATTAGTTTTTGCGCTCCCTTATTTTGCAGTAAAAAACCTTTATCATTTCGGCAGATCTCTTTTTGAAATGAGCTTCATGATGCCGAGAATACAGAGCTATTTCTTGGGAGATCGATCAAATTTATGGTTTTCTGATCTCGCTATTTTTTCGCAAATTCCGGCGCGATGGGAACATCAGATGTTTGTCGGTATCGGTACCTTGATCGCCTTATTATTTTTATTTTTACGCAAAGGATTGATTGAGAAAAATTCTCTCACACAAAAATTTATTTATACTTTGTCTTTGATGATTTTTGTGACGCTATTTTTGGAAGGGTTCTCGCTATTTTATTTCTTCGCATTGTCGGTTCCTGGAACTTCAGCAATTCGTGCCATATCTCGCGAGATCTTGGTAATGCTATTTCCATTGAGTTATCTAGTAGGTTTTACGATTGATAAAATACGCGGCGCAAGCTTCGCTACCTTATCTTCATCAGCAGTAGTTTTTATTATTTGTTTCCTCGTTGTTGTTGATCCGATTATTGCTAACAAATCTATTTCATCGAGCAAAGAGTGGGAGGCGAGATTAGATTTATTGCAGTCAAAATTTTCCACACCACTTGATAAATCGAGTATTATCAGCGTTTCATCAAAAAATATTCACCATGAGATAGATGCAATGCTGCTGGCACAGAAATTGGGGATTAAAACCATTAACGGTTATTCAGGTAACTATCCCAACACCAGTTGGTCTCTTCTGGATAGTTGCGATAGAGCCAAAGAGAGACTTAAAAATATTGAAACAATAATGCATTCGACCAAACAAAATTTTTCTCTCGATCACAGTAAAATTGTTGGGGTTGGATTTCGTAAAAAATGTGACTTTACGACTTCTCGCTAACTTGTTTTTGCGCCATCGAGATGAACTCGGCGACACTCATCACTTGCTGAGTCTCCTCGCCTAATTTTCTTACTGAAACCGTTACGCTTTCCGATTCTTTTTTCCCAATCGCTAAAATGTAGGGAACTTTTTTCAAAGAATGTTCGCGGATTTTTGCGTTGATTTTTTGGGCGTCGAAATCGTTTTCTACTCTGAAGCCGCATTCTTTTAATTTTTCTGAAACGCCTTTTGCATATCCGTCAGAATCGTTGGTGATTGTGGCGATTACCATTTGTACGGGAGCTAACCAGAGTGGAAATTTTCCGGCGTAGTTTTCGATTAGCATACCGATGAATCTTTCAAAACTTCCCAAGAGAGCGCGGTGCAACATTACGGGGCGCTTTCTAGTGCCGTCTTTAGCAACGTAGCTAGCATCCAGTCTTTCCGGTAGAATAAAATCTACTTGCAAAGTGCCGCATTGCCATTCGCGCTTAATGGCATCGACTAAAGTGAATTCAAGTTTGGGACCATAAAAAGCACCCTCACCCGGATTAATTTCGCAATCTAAGCCCGCAACTTTCACAGCCTCAGCAAGTGCAGCTTCAGCTTTGTCCCACGTGGCATCAGAACCAGCACGCTTTTCTGGACGAGTTGAAAATTTTACCGTTACATTTTCAAAACCAAAATCGTGATAAACTTCTTTTAACAACTCACAAAAAGCCACGGTTTCAGAATTAATCTGATCTTCTTCGCAAAAAATATGAGCGTCATCTTGAGTAAAAGCACGCACACGCATAATGCCATGCAGCGAGCCTGAAGGTTCATTACGATGACAACTACCAAATTCTGCCATTCTAAGCGGCAATTGGCGGTAAGATTTCAGCTCTTGATTAAAAATTTGCACATGGCACGGACAGTTCATGGGCTTGATCGCAAGTGTGCGCTCTTCACTTTCAACCACGAACATATTTTCTTGGAACTTCTCCCAGTGACCCGACTTTTCCCACAAAATTTTATCGACCATTTGCGGAGTTTTGACTTCGACGTAATTATTTTTTTCGAGTTTTTCGCGAATGTAATTTTCGATTTCGCGATAAATCACCCAACCTTTTGGATGCCAAAATACTGAGCCAACAGCCTCTTCTTGAATGTGAAATAAATCCATCGCGCGGCCGATTTTTCGGTGATCACGCTTCTCGGCTTCTTCAAGCATATGCAGATGGTTTTTGAGCGACTCTTCGCTTTCCCATGCGGTTCCGTAGATGCGTTGCAACATTTCATTTTTCGCATCACCGCGCCAATAAGCGCCGGCAAGTTTCATTAATTTGAAATGCTTGATGTGGGAAGTTGAAGGCGCGTGCGGCCCGCGGCAGAGGTCGATAAAATTACCTTGGCGGTAGAGCGAAATATCTTGGTCAGATGGAATCGAAGCGATGATTTCTGCTTTGTATTTTTCGCCGATCGACTCAAAAAATTTCACTGCATCGTCACGTTGCCAAACTTCGCGAACTAGCGGCTCATCTCGCTTCACGATCTCGCGCATTTTTGCTTCGATCTTTTCTAAATCTTCCAAAGCGAATGGTTCTTTGCGCGCAAAATCGTAAAAAAATCCGTTTTCGATTGCTGGTCCGATGGTAACTTGAGTGTCTGGGAATAACTCTTTCACCGCTTCCGCCATGATATGCGCAGCGTCGTGACGAATAATTTCTAACGCATCAGCGCCAGATTTTGGCGTAATGATTTCAATCTTAGAATCCGCTTCGATCAGACGAGATAAGTCGCGCAACTCACCATCCACCTTGATCGCCAGCGCAACCTTGCTGAGTGAAATGGAAATCGATTTAGCAATTTCTGCGCCAGAAATTCCGCGTGAAAATTCGCGCGCTGCGCCGTCAGGAAAAGTAATTTTTATTTGCACCAAGAGAGGGAAAATGTTTTTGTTGTAAGATATTCCTCGTTGCACCTTGAAGAGATGTTTGACGGAGGTTCTTTTATTACAGTGAAGGTGTTGCTATTTTTCATTAAAATTTTGCCGGACTTAACAAATTCACCGAATGTAACAAAATCATTTACCAGCATGAATTGATGTCGCGGTAATTTATCGGGTAAGTTTTGACAATCCGTAAAATTCCTGCTTTTAGGCAGCAAATATTCTAATTCATAATTTAGGCCGCAGGAAATAATTGAGATTCCGTCTTGCTGTAGTTCGCTTATTTTTTTGGTGATTAATAACTGCTCGTTCAATTTTTCACTTTTGGCAAAAGTGTGAGAAACCAGGTAATCGAGGCTGTCATACCTAGATAAAATGAGTAAAGAAACCAAGGTAATGAATATTTTTGTGCGTATTTCTGCGCAGCAAATCAGGAAAGAAATTCCGAAAATGCAGTAGAATAAGGCGGCGATGAAATAGCGGTAATTTGTAATTGACAAATATTGAGAAAAATATCCACCACAGTGAATGCAGTAGGAAGCAGGCAATTAGCGTGATCCCGAGGTAATAAAATGAATTTTTTTTGGCGTAAGAAGTTTTGATGAGATATCCAATTAGCGTTAAAAGCAGAATCAAAGAAAATCCAAAAATACGAAAAAGCTGACGCATTTTTTCTAACGGCTGGGGGTTATCAACATGGGCGATCCCTTTATAAAAAGAGATATTTTGCAGCTGCATTTCCAAGTAAGAATTCCAGCCGAGTGAAATTATTTTTATTAATTCGAAGAGAAAAAATGGCGCGACAAAACCAATTCCAGAGAGAAAAACTAAGGTGAATTTTTTCTTAAAATTTTCTTTAGCATCTTCTTGGTGGATGAAAAAAATTCTTGCCGCATTTATTAAAATAATTGTGACACAGGCGATTCCAGAAAGTGTTTTACACATGATCGCCAGACCAAGAAATAAGCCACCTAACAACATTCTATTCTGAAATAAAATGAGAGCGCCGAGAATCGTCAAAAGAATCGCCGGAATTTCTCCGAACATTAAATACCACAGAGAAAATTGATCAGAATTGTAGATCCCGTAATTCTCGACATTGATTGAAAATAACAGACAAAGCAGCAGCGCTAAAAAATAGCAGAACCACTTTTTTTCGCTTTTGAAATTTACAAAAATCGTCAGCAGTAAAATCCAAGTTAGTGTCACGATTGCTGCACCAAGAACCCAATGCTGATTGCCAAAAATCTTAATCAGTAAGGCGGCGGGAAGAATGACAATTGGGCCAATGCTGATAGAGTGCTGGAATGGAAAACTTTCGGTAAAAGCGGTCGCAACATAACCATTTCCATTGGCTAAATTTTTTGCGACAGAGCCAAAAAATGCGTCGTCAGTCCAGATGGGAAAATTGAACACGTGCCAAATTTGTGCTGCGATCAAAAGTGAGGCTAGGGTTAACAGGCTATATCTAAATATTCTTTCCATTGGCTGCTTAAATTTTTAATCAGAATCTGGTTGTAGTTTACAACCGAATCTATTTTATGCGCCACCCGTTTGGGGGCTATAGCGCAGTTGGTAGCGCGCTTGCATGGCATGCAAGAGGTCTCGAGTTCGAATCTCGATAGCTCCACCACGCTTCGCTCTTACGAGCTACGCGTGGCGCAGCCATGCGGAGAACGTTAGAGCGAAGCGTGTCCTGCGTAGCCTTTAGAGCGAAGCAAGGGCCGTTCCGACAAACTCATGCTAATTTCTTGTCACCCTAAGAAAATGCACTACACCTACATCCTCAAATACGTTCCCAATCCAGATCAATCCTATATTGGATACACCTCGAATCTCAAACAAAGATTAGAAGATCACAATTCGGGAAAATCTTCTCACACTAGCAAATTTAAGCCTTGGAGCCTTGAATTCTAATGCGCCTTTAACGACAAGTACAAAGCTCTAGAATTCGAAAAATATTTAAAATCCCACTCAGGAAAAGCGTTCGCCAAAAAACATTTCTAAACCTGTAACGGAGACAGAAATACCAACTTTTCCCAGATACAAGATGTCACAGAAATCATAATTTTGCGCCCCGCTTGGTTGTCATTTGAAAAATTTTTAAAATCTGATGTGCTTCAAAACCTTGTAAATACTAGCTTTGTTCGTAACCACCTGTCTGGAGATGCAGAGAAGATTTTTTGACAAGATGTCCGCACAAAAAAATTACTCCTTCGGTAAATACTGGCTCCGCGCGATTTAGTTCAAAAAATTCAACCGCTTAGGCAAGCGGATTTTTGTGATTTTTTGAACTTTCTGAAAAAAGTTAGAGAATTTTTATTAAAATGGAATTTCGTCATCTGAACTTACCTCTGAATCACTCGTGGCATCTTGTAAAATGACCTTCTCTTTCATGCTGAAGTCAATTGATTTTACTCTATTTTCAATATCCCTTTCATTTTTTTCGCGTATCCCATCCTTTAGAGTTGAATGTTCTATTAAAATGCAAAATAGCTTAAGAAGTTCTTTATTGTCGAATTTCTCGATAAAATCTTTTGCATTTTTTCCATTTAAATGAGCTGCATCATTTCCAAAATCCTTAATTCCTTCAAGAAACTGCTGTAACTCGTTTTGTTTGCTGTTTTTACTAAACATCGCAAATACTTCATCTTTTTCCATGATAGGAATGAGGTTGCTAATGCTAGTTCCAAGGCTAAGTTTTTGATCAGTTTTTTTTGTATTTTTGTTAAATCCACCAACGTCAATAAATATCTCAACGCAGGCTCTAAGAAGAATTGCTGTAGCAATTTTTCTATCTGCCTTGATGCACTCAAAACATTCATGCAGATAAAGATTAAGATTGGAGAATCTCTCTTCGGTTGCCAGAATCTCTATTGCGTATTTATCGTGAAATAAGTGGCTTAATCCTTCGTCGTTTCGAAGGTAATCTGCTAACTCGCGAATGTTTTCATCTTCTGCATAAAAAAGATAATCTATACAAAAATCCCCCTTGTATGAAATATCAAATCCACCCAAGAGAACTTTAATTTTTACCTCGTCCGATCGTGGATAATCTTCATTATCCCTGCAAACTAGATTAGTAGTCATATAATTTATAATTTCTTCAACCAGTAGGATTTTGGTTTTGGGATCTAATATCATGAATTTGTGATTTTTGGTAAATAAGAGACAGGCATATTTTGCATTGATTTATTAGAGGAGATACTTTTAAAATCGAAGCAGAGGTCGATCACTGCGTAGCGGGGGTTGACCTTATTTTTTTGGTAAAATCACCAAGCCATACCCAGTAATCTCTCCTAGGTTATTTTTCCTCATCTTTTGCTTTATCACCTCTAGATCAATTCTCGATTTTCTACTCAAAATTCTTCTAGCAATTGGAGTCACAATTGCATCTGCAATTTCTAAACCTGCCAAACCATCCCCCTTTTTCTTCAGAACCAAGCTATCTATTCGGTTATTTATCTCGATTGCTTACTTAAAATGCGTTCCAGAAATTTTTAAATTTAACCAAGCTAAATCTAACTGACGGTCAAGAACCGCATCATCTCTTGCTTCAGCAATAATTTTTCCATTTGATGAACTTTCTTCTAGCTCAAAACAGAATCTTTCGACAAGTACATTCAGAGATAAATGATAGGGATCGAGCGCTTCCATTCCGTATCTTTCCATGTGCTGCTCTTTCTTGATGGCGCAGCAAATAATTTTTATATCAAGTTCTGAAATTAATTGATTGAGCCTTGAGTAAAACTTTTCGCAAAAATCTTTTTCTTTCATCCTCTCAAAGCCGTTTTTTTGGCGAGTAAAATCGGCGGTATGTAAAGTTATGTTTCGTGTTCCAAAAATCTCTTCTTTGAATCTATTCAACTTCTCGGTCATCTCGCCAAAAGCATAGTTTTCGTCAGCTATTATGCCGCCTAGAACGAAAATAGGATGTTGCAGATCTATTGCTGTTAGATTGTGGTCTCCAGATTCATCGAGAAATAGGATTTTTATCATATGTGGTTTTGTTCGTTTGAGAAAAATTTCATGCCAAGAATGTTTAAAATTCTTGTAAAAACAATGAAATTACTCTGTGCCTAGAATTTGTCTTAGTGAACTCTGTAAAAATTAGCCTCGTAGTTAATTAAGAATTAGTTCGCAAAACGATCCACTTAGCTCTACCGCTTTTCATCTCAACAAACTCTGCGGACATCTTGCCATCGCCTCCGAAGCCAATAAAATCAAGGCTCCGCAATTTAGAGAATTTTTATTTTTTACCCCGCTTGGACCACCAAAACTTCTCCGGACTAATTTTCGTCGAGATAAAGAATTAAGATCTTGAACACGCGTTCAAAATTTAAAAAAACCATCTTCAATCATTTATTCTCAAGGCCTCAGAACGTGTATAAATTTTACTAATTTTTTACCAAAAAAATCAGCTAAAAATTTTTAATTCTATACAAAACATGTCGCGCAAATTTGTGATCTTGTGGAAGTTTTGGATGTAGAAAATCACCTTCTTCGTCGTGCTTCATTCCGATTTTTTTCATTATATTTCGCGAAGGTTTGTTGTCTGGAATTGTGATTGCGACCAACTCTTTTAACCGCAATTCCTCGAAGGCAAATCGCAAAACGTCTCGCGCTGCTTCAGTTGCGTAACCTTTGCCGAAGTGCTTAGAAACTAAACGCCAACCGATCTCAATTGCCGGAGTAAAATGCGCTTCAAATGTTAAATGTGCGAGTCCAACAAAGCCGATGAATTCGTGATTTTCTTTCAGTTCAGCTGCGAATAATACGAATCCATTTTCAGCAAAATGTTTGCGAATATTTACTACCGCATCGCGTGATTTTTCTTCGCTCCAGAAGTTGGGAAAAAATTCCATTACCTCGGGATCTTGCCCCATCTCAATAAAAATCCGAATGTCGGAATCTTGCCAGTCGCGCAGAATCAAACGTCTAGTTTGAAGAGATACTCTAACGATCTCCGCTACCGCCCTTTTTAAGGTTTGACGTAATATTTGATTTTTTGACACCAACAACATTCGCCGTAATAACTTTCTTGCTGCCGCTTCTCCCGCCCCTAGTATTGTGAGGATCTGCAACAAATGGAGAAAGTTTTTTCACCGGCTTGAATTCTGGGATTACTTTTTTTGTATCGTTCGTAGTCATGTTTTTATTTTTTAGGTTGTTTGATTTTGAGTTTAGAAGCGAGATGTAGGCACCGCTAGCCAAAGATCTCTCTTGATATTCTTATGATTTTCTATCGTTAAATTTCCGCTTGAGCTCGCTTGATTCCCTCTTGGATTAATTGTCTCGCTTTCGCGGCATCTTCGAAGCCAGTTACTTTCACCCATTTTCCTTTCTCGAGATCTTTGTAATGCTCGAAGAAATGTTTGATTTTATTGACCAGATTTTCTGGTAATTCCTTGTAAGACTCTACGGCTTCGAACTGTGAGTTTAGCTTTTTTGCAGGTACGGCGATGATTTTCTCATCCATGCCTTTTTCATCTTCCATGATCAAAACTCCGACTGGTTTTACGGCGATTACGGCACCGGGGATAACCGGAAAATCTGAGACAACTAAAACATCACAAGGATCGCCATCGTCAGACAAAGTGTTGGGAATAAATCCGTAGTTACACGGGTAAAACATTGGCGTGGCAATGAAACGATCGACGAAAATCGCGCCGCTTTCTTTATCGAATTCATACTTCACCGGATCAGCATTCATCGGCACTTCGATAATTACGTTAACTTGATTCGGCGCGTCTTTACCTATGGCGATTTTTGAAATATCCATTTTTTAAAATTTTTAAGTTGGGGAATTTGGTCGCGGCAAAATCACGGGGAAATTTAAATTATCTACCTTCGCCCACAACTCCATTTCTTACTTGCGGTGCCCGTCTTTTTTAAAACAGATCAGTTATTAGAACTGCGATAGTATCATTAAATATTCTACCCGGCTTTGGAAAATTTTATTTGTGGCGATTCAATGCAGTGGCTTTATAGCGCACTAAACCTTGTCACGTGGCCAGTCTCGATTTTATGGGGAGCTCCAGAAGCAGCGATTGATGCAAACGCGATTAACAAAAGATCGTAATTTTAAAAAAATCTTGCGGCGAAATCAAAAATCCGCCGCAAGATTTAGATCATCGTTATAGTTTTTGATTCGATAATTCTGTAAGGAATTTCTTGATGCTCGCTCTCGTTGAATCTTCTATCATCGCAATTATCCGTTAAGCTGGAAAAACTTTTTGAATTCAACAAAGAGCGCTTAACTGCTGAAGTAAAATTATGATATTGTTGCAAACCAAACCACTAAATCTTTCCTAAAATTACCAATATTAGAGAAATTCCACTCGTTTCTTAAAAAGCTAAATTCTGAAATGACCACAACTTACAAACCATAAATCATGAAAATTTACAAAATATTCTTCGGCCTATTTTTGTTTTTCTCCTTAAGTCAAG
>CAMBXE010000024.1 GCA_945871805.1 Rhizobium sp. Q54
ATGCTTAATCGCCTTCCTTGCTCGCTTCATCTGTTTGGCGTGAAGATATCCTGAAATTTTACGCAGAAGAGTTTTGGCGACTAGGTTGTAGTTTTGTCGAAGAGCAATTCCATTTTTGGCGGCAAGCTTGACCAGTCTCTCCCGAGCTTTGTCGTAAAGTTTTGAATCTGTGGGGAACTCGATGTTTTTTGGCATTACGGTGGTGTCGACGATCACTTTCTTTAGGTCTTTAACCTTTACCGCTTCTGACTTCACGGCCACAGCAATTGTGAGGGAAAGAATTTTTTCTAGCCTTACGAAGCCAAGCCTTTGGCGGAATCTGGTCAGTGATGATGGATTGATCGGGAACTCCCATTGCAAAAAATCATAACCACAGAAGTGCTGCCAGTAAGGGTTTTCTACCCAGCCACGCACAACTTGCTCATCAGAAAGATTGTGAAGATGTTGCAACAAAAGCAGTCCGATCATTAAGCGGATTGGCTTTGGAGGTTGACCGCCGACGTTGCGCACAGATTGCTGAAGATCGGAAAACTCAGACTCCAAACTATCCCAAGGAATCAAGCGGGATAAAATCATAAGCTCATTTTTCTGATTCAACTGACCACTCAACCTTGGTTGAAACAATTCTTCCTGACGATTATCAATCCGAGATGCCTTCATGACTTTTTTGCTGAATTTTACTAAATTATTTGCCAGAAAATGAGGGACGACCACTCGATTTCTGGTAAAAAAAGATAGTTAAAAAGTTCTGTGAAGGCAAGTGGAATATGGGGTGGGGAGGTATTTCAGGATGGACTATTTACGATCACTTTTTTCCAGAGATCTAAATTTTTTGATCCAAAAAAACACCACCATGTAAATTTGCGTGAAAATTTTAGCGGTGTAAACAGCGCTAGGGATTCTTACAGCTTACAGGCGTCAAGTATGAAGCGTGTATTTTAACAGATTTTTTACGGCTAAATTGATTGTGTCAAAAACTTTTTCAAAGCCCTGAGTATCTCCGTAGTAAGGGTCGATGACCTCGTCATTCCAAGAATTTTTTGCTGTGCAGAACTCTAAAAATAACTTTACCTTGTTACGATATTTCTGCGGAGCTTCAGCTAAAAGACGTGAAAAATGGCCGCGATCCATCGCTAGAATTAAATCAAAATCAGCGAAATCATTTTTACGAATTTTACGGGAGGAAATGTCGGCGAAGGAGACTCCTCGCCGCATTCCAACATCAGCACTTCTTGGATCGGGATATTCGCCAACGTGGAATCCTTCAATTCCAGCGGAGTCAAAAATAAAATTATTTTCGAGATTTAATTCTTTTGCTTGGTGACGAGCAATCGCCTCAGCCGTAGGTGAGCGACAAATATTTCCAGTGCAAACGAAGAGAATTTTTTTCAAGAGTTAGAAGAGTTTTTTCTTTTTGAAGAGCAAAACTTGTGCCCCTGCCATTACGAACATCGCGATCGCCATTGACCAAAATGCGAAACTATTTTCCAGGCCAGGAAGGCCGCCAATATTAACGCTGAAGATACTTGTAAAAAATGTTAGCGGAATAAAAACCGAGGTAACGAGCGACAAGACATACATGCTTTTATTCATCTTTTCGCTCAAGCCATGAAAAATTTCATCGTGTAAAATTTGGGCGCGGTCGCGGGTTTCTTCGACCTCTTCAATCAGCATCGTGATTTGATCGAGATTTTCTTGGAAGTGTCTTTTTGCCCAACCGTTAATCCAAGTTTGTTCACAGATGCGCAACTTGGCGATCGCCTCTCTTTGCGGCGCCAGATAACGCTTGAAGGTGGTTAGTTTAGTTCTGATTTGTAGAACTTCTTCACGAAAAACAGCGTCGTGAGTAGTCATTATTTTTTCTTCAAGATTGTCAACTTTATCGCCGAGAGCGTAAAGAAATGGCGAGGTGACGAAGAGAGTTTGGTAGAGTAAATTGTAAATAAATTCGCTGGAATTTTTGATTAATTTTCCCTCGGCAACTTGATCACTTAAATCGAAAAGTGACTTCATGTCGCGACGCTGAATAGTGATTATGCGCTTAGCATCCACCCAGGCGCGAATCGAAACCATGTCTTCTGGTTCGGCATTTTTATTTAGGTTTATTCCGCGCAAAATTATCAGCAATCCCGTATCAAATTCCATCACCCGTGGCCTTGTTTCTTCAGCAGTCAAAGCATCGATGATTAGATGATCTAGATAACTAACTTCACTCTGCAACCATTGCTTTATCGCCTTACTATTCGCATCGAGATGCACCCATGCTAAGCCACGATTCTCTAATTCCTCCGCGACTTCTTTGTTACTAAGTTTTGCCGCTTTACCTTCTGGATTAAAAGAATAAGCGAAGATTACCGGATTAGTCATTTTGCTTACGTAATTTACGGGCGACGATGTTTAGAGACTCAACAACGACAGTGAAGAAAAGGGAGAAATAGAGGTAACCTTTCGAAATCTCAAAGTGAAATCCGTCAGAAAGAAGAATCACGCCGATCATAAAAATAAAGGCCAGAGCCACAATTTTTAGCGAAGGATAAGTTTGCAAAAAGTAGCCAATTTTTTCTGAAGCAACCAACATCACGCCCATCGCGATCACAATCGCAGTAACGATTACTGGAATGTTATTGGTCATGCCAACTGCGGTGATTATTGAATCGAAGGAGAAAATAAAATCGATGAGAGAAATTTGTAAAATCGCTGCAGTCATATTTTTTGCCGCATCCATTTTTTTTTCTTCCTTTGTCGAATGCAGGCCCAAATAAACATCGTTAAAAATTTCTAAACCACTTTTGGCGATCAAAAATAAACCACCAAAAATCAGTAAAAAATTCTTAAAGGAAAAGCCAACATCACCAAGATAAAATAAAGGATCGGTTAAACTCATAACCCACGACAAGGTCAGCAACATCAATATCCTGATTACCAAGGCCAAGGCCAAGCCCACTGTGCGAGCAATGCGACGATCTTTTGCTGGCAATTTGCCAACGGCAAGCGCAATGAAAATTAGATTGTCGATACCCAGAACAATCTCGAGAAAAGTTAGGGTAATAAGGCTAAAAAAAATGTCGTAAGTTAGGATGTCCATTTGGTCAGAGAGATAAGTTTTTTACGATAAAGAAAAGTTAGTAATGGCTGAATAGAAAGCCCTAAAACTGCAAAATAATCGCCAGAAATCTTTTCAAAAAGATGTTTGCCAAGAGATTCATATTTGTAACTACCGGCGCAGCCCCACGGCTTGTCTAACTTGACGTAACACTCAATTTCAGCGTCTGTTATTTTACGCATTTTCATCTCAACTAGAGAGAAATTTTCAAAAATAATTTTACCGGCGAATGCAATTACTACGGCATTATTTTGAAAGTGGATTTTGCCATTAAATTTTTTAAGTTGCGCCGATGCTTCTTGTGCATTTTTTGATTTAGAAATTTCTTTTTTCTGAAATTCACAAACTTGATCAGAGCCAATCACGTAAGACTTCGGAAACTTCTCGCTAATCGAAAGCGCTTTTTGTTTCGCTAAAAATAATGCCAATTTTTTTGCCGTCATTTTTGGCAAATTTTTCTTCTCATTATCTTCGTCGTAAAGTGGTGCGATCACCTCAAAAGACAGGCCAGAATCGGTTAAAATTTTTTTTCTAACTTGCGAAGTAGAAGCGAGAATCAGGTGAGTCATTTATTTGATCATCAATAAAAACTTTCTCTCCATTTCTGGATCGGTTTTGAAAGCGCCGAGAGTTGTTTTAGTAATGGTAGAAGTATTAATTTTGTGAATTCCGCGCGTGGTCATGCATTGATGTTCAGCATCGATTAGCACCGCGACTCCTTTTGCTTTAAGAACTTGCGAGATCGTGTTTGCGATCTGCGCTGTCATGGTTTCTTGGGTTTGTAAACGCTTCGCAAAAACATCAAGCAAGCGCGCGATTTTGCTAATTCCGACTATTTTTTTATTAGGAATGTAAGCGATGTGGGCCTGACCAATAAAAGGCACCATGTGATGTTCGCAATGCGATTCAAAGCGCATATTTTTTAACAAAACTATGTCGTCGTAACCTTCAACTTCTTCAAAAGTTTTGCCGAGAATTTTTTCTGGATCAGCTTCATAGCCCGCAAAAAATTCACGGTAAGCGTTAACAACTCTTTTTGGAGTTTCGCGCAAACCTTCACGCTCTGGATTATCGCCAGCCCAGGCAATTAATGTGCGCACAGCATCTTCAGCTTGTTTGATTGAAGGACGAGAAACTTTTGTCATTTTGGTAAATTGGATTGAAGAAAATCAGAAAATTGGGGGCGGCAAATTAGTTTTAGGTAAGCTGCTGTTGCAAGTAAATTTTTGCTAAATACGTTCCGCCGCCCTCCCAATACCTACTAACAAATTTTCACCCATGAAAAAATATTTCTTCACTTGCCTCGCAGCTATTTCTTTACTCTCTCTTAGCGCCAATGCCGCTGGAACTGGTATTATTGATGTTGAAAAAATCATCAAAGAATCTTCAGCGATGCGTGATGTCCAAGCCAAAATTGGTAAGAAGCAAGATGAATACCAAAAAGAAGTCGCCAAAAAACAAGAAGAATTAGAATCAGAACAGAAGCACATCGAAGGCAAAAGAAACGTTCTCTCTAAAGAAGCTTTTGAAAAAGAAACCCTGTCTTTCGAAAAGAAACTTGATGATCTCAAAACCTTCGTCGACAAAAAACAAAACAGCCTGAAGAAGGCTTCAATGGAAGCGATGAGCAAAGTTAACGACAAAATAAAAGACATTATTTCTGACGTCGCCAAAGAAAAAGATTTCGACGTAATCACCCCTGCATCACAAACTCTTTACTACAAAGACGAACTTGAAGTGACTGACGAAGTCTTGAAGAGATTGAACAAAAAAATCTTTAAAGTTGATGTGAAGTTCGACTAGATATTTTGGTTAAATAGAAAATTTAAAAACCCTCGAGTGGCAACATTCGAGGGTTTTTTTATGTACGTTTAACGCTTACTAAATTTTTCGTAAACGCTCAATAGGCGAGACTTGTCGATCTTGGTGTAGCGCTGCGTAGTCGAAAGATTTTCGTGTCCGAGTAAATCTTGAATTGAGCGAAGATCGGCACCGGCCTCAAGTAGATGAGTAGCGAAAGAATGGCGGAAAGAGTGAGTGGTTACAGTATCAGACAGTCCGAGCATTTTACGAATTTTACGGATCAATTTATCGAAATCGTAACGAGTGTAAGCCTTGCCTTTATTGCCCAAAAAAATACCAGATTCCTGCCCAACAGAAAAAGGACAAATCGCCAAATAATCTTCGATCCTCTGCTTAATAATCGGCAGCAGCGGCAGCATTCTCTGCTTCTTGCCTTTGCCAGTAACAATCAAAGTTTGCGAATTTTGTAGGCTATTTTTACTAACCGCCAAAGCCTCAGAAATCCGCAATCCGCAGCCGTAAATCAAAGTTAATAAAGCCACATCTCGCTTCGCCTTCCACTCAATTTTTTGCACTTCCGCAATCGCCGTAAAAATTTTTGTAATATCAAATTGATCGACAGCTTTCGGTAAAGGTTTCACCACTTTCGGCGTTTTAATTTTTTCAATTTCGCTGTTGTTAAGTAATTCGTTGCGACTCAAAAAATTAAAAAATGAGCGTAGGCATGCGAGCGCTCTGGCATTGGACGAATTAATATGATTGCCGTGACGCTCAACCAGCCATTTACGAAAATCATAAACTGTTAATTCGGAAAATATTTTTTTGGTAACGACTTCGCTATTTGCCCGAAAAAGAAAATCGACAAAATAAAAAATGTCGATTCGATAAGAGCTTAAAGTATTTTTTGAATAACCCTTTTCCACCGCCATGAAACGCAAAAATTCTTCGATCAAGCCCATCATCCCCGCATCGCATTTATCATTTATCTTTAAGCCTTCAGACATGTTTAAGAAATTTATTTTCTGCACTTTTTTCTGCACTTTTTTCTGCAATTTTTTTTGGGCAAATCAAGCGCTCGCAAGCGAAATTTGGAATAGCGACGAAGGTTTAAAACGCTTGGAAAAAAGCCAATTTAAAAATGATTTTTATCAGCTGGCAAATTTTTACCAAGCACAGGTCAATCAAGTCTACTGCTCTGTTGCAAGCTCGGTGATGGTTTTAAATGCGCTAAACAAATCCAATCTTCTTACTCAGCAAAAATTTCTTAATGGAGAAACTGACAAAATTAAGTCGCGCAAAATCATTGAAAACAAAGCCCAAAACAAAAATTCAAAATACGATCCGGGAGTTAGCTTGGATGATTTATCTAAAATATTGTCGCGAGCTTATCACTTAAAAATCACCTCCATTCACGCAGAAAAAAACGAGAAAGAAGCGATCGATAATTTTCGTCAAACTCTCAAAAAAATCCTCACCGACAAAGACAAATTTCTTATCGCTAATTTCGACGGAAAAATTTTAGGACAAGAAATTAAAGGTCATTTTTCTCCACTTGCGGCCTACGATGAAGAGAGTGATTCGGTTTTAATTTTAGATGTCGCGCTGCATAAAAATCAGTGGTTTTGGACTTCCGTTTCCGACCTAATTTCTGCGATGAATACAAAAGATGGCGACTCTTATCGAGGATACCTTTTGGTTGAGAGTCACTAAACCCAGATCTGGGTTAAAGAAATTTAGGGGAGCCTTTTTTGTTGCCTTTTCTTCAAAAAAACTGAGTATTTTTTTACACAATCTTCTTAAAAAAATTCTCCCACTTTAGGTGTTCATCTCGCTTCGTAATCACACAACTTACTCCCTTTGCAGAGGAGCTCTCACGATTTCAGAATTGGTTGCTGCAGCAAAAAACTACAAAATGCCCGCCGTCGGAATTGCTGATTGTCAGAATCTTTTTGGTGCTTTGGAATTTTCTTCAGCCTGCAAAAAATCTGGAATACAGCCCATCCTTTGCTGCGAAATGCTGATTAATTTTTCCGCGCCAGTTTCTGTTCTTGGTCAAAAAAATCGCTCCAATTTGGAAATAGAAAATTCGCTCTCCAAACTTCCTTTGATCGCTACTAGCGACGAGGGCTACAAGAATTTGATGTATCTCGTTGGTCACTCATTTCTTAACCGTCAAAACGGCCTTTCGACTTACATTGATTTCGATTTACTAAAGACAAGATCCGCAGGATTAATCGCGCTTTCTGGCGCGGTTGAAGGCGCGATCGGCAAGCTGCTGCTCAATAATCAAGACAAGGCGATTGATCATTTAATCAAAGAACTCGCTCAAACTTTTCCGCAAAATTTCTACATCGAACTAACTCGCCACGGAACTGATGAAGAAAAAATTCTCGAACAAAAATTCATCGACCTCGCCTTCAAACACAATCTACCCTTGGTCGCAACCAACGACACTTATTTTCTCACCAAAGATTTGCACGAGGCTCAAAATATTTTGGCCTGCATCGGCGAAGGAAAAACTATCTCCGATAAAGAGCGTAAAAAAAATTCACCGGAACAATTTTTTAAAAGCCAAACCGAGGTTGAGGCCTTATTTAGCGACATCCCAGAGGCGATCGAAAATACAGTCAACATCGCTAAAAAATGCCACATTATGGCTTTTGAGCGGCCGCCAACTTTGCCGAAATTTAGTAATGAAAAAGATTTCGACGAAGCTGATGAGTTAAAAAAACAATCCGCAGAAGGCTTGAAAATAAGGCTTCAGCGCAAGTTTGAGATCGAAGAAATTTCGCCTGAGAAACAAAATGAAATCGAAGCGGAATATTTCGCTCGTCTTGATTTTGAAACTTCGGTGATCACCAAAATGAACTTCTCCGGATATTTTTTAATCGTCTCGGATTTCATTAAATGGGCAAAAAATAACGACATTCCCGTAGGCCCTGGAAGAGGCTCTGGCGCTGGATCGATCGTTGCTTGGTCTTTGCAAATTACCGATCTTGATCCGATTCGTTTCGGCTTACTTTTCGAGCGTTTTCTAAATCCTGATCGCGTCTCAATGCCCGATTTCGACATCGATTTTTGTCAGGCCCGTCGCGACGAAGTAATCGATTACGTTCAACAAAAATACGGCCGCGATTACGTCGCACAAATTATCACCTTCGGAAAATTGCAAGCGCGCGCGGTCTTGAAAGACGTGGGTCGCGTGTTGCAAATGCCTTACAATCAAGTTGATCGAATCTGTAAATTGATTCCATTTAATGCCATTGAAGCTGTCACTTTAGGCAAGGCAATTGAGATGGATAAAGACTTGCAACAGGCGGTTAAGGAAGATCCACAAATCACCAAACTCGTCGACATTGGGTTAAAATTAGAAGGCCTAAATCGCCACGCCTCAACTCACGCAGCCGGCATCGTTATTGGCGACAAGCCACTTCACGAAATCTGTGCACTCTACAATGATGAAGGCTCAACCATGCCAGCAGTTGGCTATTCGATGAAATATGCAGAGGCGGCAGGGTTAGTAAAATTCGACTTCCTCGGCCTTAAAACTCTCACCGTAATTTCTGAAGCAGTGAAGTTAATTGAAAAAACTCGCGGCGTAAAAATCGACATTACTAATCTTAAACTCGACGACCAAGAAACCTTCGCGATGCTCGCCAAAGGCAGCTCCATCGGCGTCTTTCAAATTGAATCTTCGGGAATGCGTGCCGTTCTTCGCCAGATGAAAGCAGATAAAATTGAAGACATCATTGCCCTGATTTCGCTTTATCGCCCCGGCCCAATGGACAATATCCCGACCTACATTCGCCGCAAACACGGCAATGAAAAAATCACCTACCCTCACCCACTTCTCGAACCAACTCTCAAAGAAACTTACGGCGTAATTGTTTACCAAGAACAGGTGATGGAAATTGCGAAAGTACTTTCTGGATACAGCCTCGGAGCCGCAGATTTGCTGCGTCGAGCGATGGGTAAAAAAATCAAAGAAGAGATGGATCAACAACGCGCAATTTTCGTAAATGGCGCAATGAAAAATGATGTTTCTGAAAAACAAGCCGGAGAAATTTTTGATCTTGTCGACAAATTTGCCGGCTACGGTTTCAACAAATCTCACGCCGCTGCTTACGCTTTAATCTCTTACCAAACCGCTTATTTGAAAGCGCATTACCCAGTCGAATTCATCACCGCTTCAATGAATCTCGACATCGACAACGCCGACAAAATTAACATTTTTTTACAAGCCGCAAAGAGCCACGGGATTAAAATTTTGCCACCAGATTTGAACAGCAGTGAGGCTTATTTTTCAGTAGAACTTAGCTCTGGGTTAAGCGCCGAAGAAAATAACAAAAATTAGAGTAATTTTTTTACAAACCCTTGATTTCATTGGGTAAAAGCTAATTTTGAGCACCGTGCTCAAAATTAGCTTTTAGTTTTTTATTTGGCTTTTTTACTCAACTTTTCAGCCTGCGCATTCACAAGAATTTTCACCGCAAAAAGATTCTTTTTCTCAAGATTTTCAAAACCCTTGTCCAACAACTGACGCGTTAATTTGTAGTGCAGTTCTGCGTTAGAGCAGTTCAATAAAACAGAAGACACGCGATATTTTTTTCTTTTCGCCACTGAAATTAAATTGAATCCCGACGCTTTAGTGAAGCCGGTTTTCATCCCTTCTGCGCCTTTATATTCTAAAATAATCTGGTTATTAGTTTCGTATTTAGCCCCGTGGTAAATAAATTTTTTCTGCGCAAAAAAATGGTAGTAAGCGGGAAATTTTTTTCTGATTGCGATCACTAAGCGCGCCAGGTCGTAGCTCGTTGTGTATTGTCCTTCTTCGTGCAAACCGCTCGCATTGTGGAAACTGCTGCTAGCCATTCCGAGTTCGCGCGCTTTTTTATTCATCAGGCGGGCGAATTTCCACTCGTCGCCAGCAACCGCTTCAGCCAGAGTTACGGCGGCTTCGTTAAATGATTTAATGATTACCGCTTCAATCGCTTCACGCACGGTGATTTTCGTACCCTCTTTCACATTCAAGGTATTGACCTTGTTGACCTTAGAAATTTCTTCGCCGTGCGCTGAAATTTTTAATACTTGATTCAAATGTAGTTTGCCTTTTTGGAGAGCTTCGAACGTTAAGTAGAGAGTCATCACCTTGGCTAAAGAGGCGGGGTAAAGAATGCGGTCAGCTTTTTTTTCGGAGAGGATTTTATGACTGTCAGTTTCAAAAACGAGGTAGGAATAATCTTCACCGCAAGCGATTTCAGCAGCGTAACCGCAGGGAGAAATCAGGAGAAAAATTATAATCAAAACTTTCATAAACATACTGTTCTAATGGACCCCGCAACAAGTGCGGGGTGACAAACTTAGAGTGCTGGGTGACAAACTTAGAGTGCTGGGTGACAAACTTAGAGTGTGGGGTGACAAACTTAGAGTGTGGGGTGACAAACTTAGAGTGTGGGGTGACAAACTTAGAGTGCGGGGTGACAAACTTAGAGTACAGGGTGACAAACTTAGAGTGCGCGCGACACACTTAGAGTGCTGGGTGACAAACTTAGAGTACAGGGTGACAAACTTAGAGTGCTGGGTGACAAACTTAAAGTGCGTGCGACAACACTTAGAGTCTGGAAAAACTTAGAGTGCGGACTAACAAACTCAGAGTGCGGGGTAACGAACTTAGAGTCTGTGTTCCGTTACCTAAAAGCGTCACCCTGCGCTCTGAGTTTCCTGAGTTTATCACCCTGCGCTCTAACTTTGTCAGTCTGTACTCTAAGTTTTTTCACACTCTGAGTTTGTCAGCCAGCTCTTGAGAAGCTGATCTTTCTCGCAATAAAAAACATCAGCAAGAAGTGGGTAATGCCACTTTCAAACTGGAGCTTGATTGAAGGGCAGCTGGACATATTTTTTGCAGGCAGGCTGAAATTGGATTTGGCCTAGAAAGGGATTTGACACGGAGTTTTGGACACTCCCCCCGAGCCTCGTAGGAATTCTAAGCTGTATTCATCTTTGATTCGAAGCGCCCTCACGACTAGGTGTTGTAGGAGCGTGAGGATTATTCCCGGTAGTTACTCCTACAACAACACTTCCCTCTAACTGTTGTAAAACAATACGCATATCCGGTGAATGGGTGGCCCTGTCCAAGTCCGGTGCTTTATTATCGGGCTTTACAACCGCTACCAACTCTTCAACTAGATCTGACGATGATGACTTTCCTCCTTTGAAAATATTGCTTAGACCGCTTTTAAAGCTGCTAAAAGCGTCCTGAAATTTGTGAACCATTCCAGCTAGTCTCACGGCAGGTTTTTTTAGCATTGTTCCAGCTTCCTCATTTCCAAGGCTCCTTGCCTCTTCTAGTATCGCGATTGCTCCTCTTGTGTCTCTAGCTACGTCGTCGCTACCATTAAAAAGAGCGGTTCCAAATTTGGTTAAGACTTCCGGCAAAGCCTTAATTGCTTCTTGACTGCCAGCTTCTTTCGCTTGTTTTAATATCGAGACAGCCCTTTCTGGATCGATAGCTACGCCGTCGCTACCATTAAAAAGAGCGGTTCCAAATTTGGTTAAGGCTTCCGGCAAAACTTTAATTGCTTCTTGACTGCCAGCTTCTTTCGCTTGTTTTAATATCGAGACAGCCCTTTTTGGATCGATAGATGCTCCCGCCTCCTTATCGCCTTTGAGGTAGATTTTTCCTAGATCAGTTAATGATCTGGAAAACGCCTCTACGGCCGGTTGAAAACCTTCAGAAGCCAGTTTTTCGTAGGAGTTAACGGCTTCATTTAAGTAATCGATGGCAGATGAATGCTGATATAATTTTACACCCCTTTCCCCCGGCTTTGCTGGATCTGCATTGACATCGAGTGAATTCAGGCCTTTGTAAGCTTGAAATTCTAAGATCATTGCAACGTTGTATCTAGTTTCAGTAGATTCCTGCCCACCTTTATCAAAACCGGCCTCAATAGGAAGGCCTGCTTCTCGGTATAGTTCAACTGCTTTTAAATGGTTTAGATACTCTTTCTTTTCAAGATCAGCCCCTGACAGTCCGATTGCATTACCTTCAATAGCTCCCAATCTCAGCAAGAGATGTTCTTTCATCGGGCTCAGCATGGATTGTTCTTGTCTTTCCTCGAGGTCTTTCCCTGCATATGATTCACAACAGTCCGCCATTAGACCAACAAATTTTTGCATCGGAGGGAAATTGTATTTAACACCCTCTGGAACTACTTGGTACAATGCTTGCTCCGATCTAGATTCTCTGTCGTAATGTACAGATCCATTATTTAAGCGATGCTCTACACCAACACCCAACATGGCATTAACCATTTTAAAAACCTTTACATCATCATATTTTTTTGTGAGTGAATCTTCTAATTCCTTTATTGTAGAAGAGAGCCACGGAAACTCTTCAGTGAGTTTTTCTCGGCCTCTTTTTGCGATTTCTTCTGCTGTTTCCTGTTCTGACATATGAGACCTCTTTAATTTTTGATAATGGCTCGAGTGGCAACCTCTAAAAATCCAAATTTAAACAACCAAACCGAGATAACTTCAGGAAGCGGACAAAATTGTACGTTAAGGATTTTAAAAACTTGAAAGATTATCAACTTATACCGGGGTCGTTTGACGAAAGGAAATTTAAAGTAGTGTGCCATAGCCGCAAAAGTAACCCGATCCTCAAAACAACTCAATAAACTTTTGCACAAGCTGCACTTTAAGTTTGTCACCCCGCACTTTAAGTTTGTCACCCCGCACTTTAAGTTTGTCACCCCGCACTTGTTGCGGGGTCCATTACGCCTAACTTAATATTTCTTTCGCTGCCCTCTGGCTAGGATTCTCAAGACTTCCAAGTCCAAGAATTTTTAGCGCAGTAGTAGCTTCATCAATTTGTTTTTGCGCTAAATTTGGCTGCAAAATTAATTCCTCTAAAGCGGCGGAAATTTTTTTAGCCTCGCAATTTCCCTGCAACATTTCCGGAATAATTTCTCGGTTCAAAATCAGATTCAGCAAATTGCCAAATTTAATTTTGATCATCATTTTAATCAGAAAGTAACTGAGGTAATTCACCTTGTAAGCCACAACAATTGGGATGCGATTAAGCGAGAATTCAAGCGTGTTCGTGCCAGATTTAGCCAGGGCAAATTTCACCCTAGAAAACACCGATTTTTTTTCACTTTGTTCGCAGAAAAAAAACGGAACTTGCAGAGTTTTTGCCATTTCAACAACCAACTCGCGCGTTTTGTCGATCAAAGGAATCACAACTTTTAAATCCGGAAATTTTGGCGCGAGTAAATTGATCGCGCCGATAAATTCTGGGAAAATATTTTTGACTTCAGAGCTTCTGCTGCCTGGGGTGAGAGCGATTAATAATTCCTGTTTCTCGCTTTGTGTTTCGTTAATTGGCGCATCTTCAAGTATCGGGTGACCAATGAATACTGTCTTCAAACCATGCTTTTCAAAATAAGGCGGCTCGAAAGGAAGAATGCAAAGTAGTAAATCATAGAGCTTAGAAATTTTTTCTGCCCGGCCCGGACGATAAGCCCAGACTGACGGCGCGATTAAATGCACTTTTTTAAATTGACCTGAGATTTTTTTGACAACGCGAAAACAAAAATCCGGCGAGTCGATCGTGATTACGTAATTTGGCTTTTCTTGGTTAATTACTTCCGCCGTTTGTTTGATGCGATGAAGCAGTTTAGGCAGGTGTGGCAAGACTTCGGCGAATCCCATCACCGACAGATCTTCCATCGGAAAAATTGAATTTAGGCCCTGCTCTCTCATTAATTTTCCACCGACGCCAAGAAAAATTGCGTTGGGCTGCAACAGCTTTAACTCGCGGATTAATTTACTACCAAGCAAGTCGCCCGAGGCTTCGCCGGCGATGATGAAAAATTTTTTCATTTTGTTTATTGGTTTGGCAAAACTTTCGCTGGTTGAGCGGAGTCGAAACCAAGAAAGTTCGGCGCCGATCTTTTTTTGGTTTCGACTTCGCTCAACCAGCGAAAAGATTGAACCGAGGTTAAAGACTCACGATTTTATTCACCTCGCCAATCGCCGCGAATGTTGATTTGCCGGTGAAGATTTTTTGTGCCAAATCAGTCACGTTAGATTTTTTTACCGCAGAAATTTTTTTCATGATTTCTTCCGAAGACTGAATTTTTCCGAGCGCTAAAATATCTGAACCTAACTTTTGCATCCTTGTGCTCGTGCTTTCTTTCGCCATTAACAAGCTTGCCGAAAATTGCGTTTTCACGCGCTGCAATTCTTTGTCAGAAATTTTTTCGCAGATTTTTTTGATTTCGTCGCGAGTGGCAGAAATCAGCTCATTCGCCTTGTCTGGCGTAGTTCCAGCGTAGATTCCAAACAAGCCGGAATCCTGATGATTGTAGTTGAAGGCGTAGATTGAGTAAGCCAATCCGCGGTTTTCGCGCACTTCTTGGAATAAACGTGACGACATTCCGCCACCCAAAATCATCGCCAAAATTTGCGCGGAGTAATAGTTTGGATCCATGTAAGATAAGCCTTTAAAGCCCATCACCAAATTTACCTGCTCAAGTTTTTTCTTCTTCTTAAACTCGCCACCAGAATATTTTCCTAGTTGCGGGGTCTTGATTTTATTGCTGCCGAGCTTGGTGAAATATTTTTTTGACCACTTCACTAAATCATCTTGCTTGATCGCTCCGGCCGCAACCACGGCCATGTTGTCGTAGTTGTATTGCTTGCCGATGTAATCGGAAAAATGATCGCGGTTAAATTTCTTAATATTTTTTACTGGCCCAAGAATCGAGCGTCCAAGCGCTTGGTCGGGATATGCCGCTTCTTGAAAATAATCGAAAACGATGTCGTCAGGAGTATCATTTGTCATCGCGATTTCTTGCAAAATCACGCCACGTTCTTTTTCAAGTTCACCCACATCGAAGGTCGAATTCTGCAAAATATCGGAAAGAAATTCGACGGCGAATTCCGCATGCTGCTTCAAAACTTTGGCGTAATAAACTGTGCGCTCCTTTGAAGTGTAAGCATTGATGTGACCACCAATTCCTTCAAATTCTTCAGCGATTTGTCGCGCACTACGTTTCTTGGTTCCCTTGAAAGCCATGTGCTCAAGAAAATGCGAGATGCCGTTGATCTCAGGTATTTCATGACGCGAGCCGGTATTAACAAAAACGCCGACTGAAACAGTTTCGACGTCTTTCATTGTATCTGCGGCAACACGAAGGCCGGATGGAAGAGTTGTGATTTGATTGATCATTTAGAGAAAAAAAAGTTGGTAAATGAATTAAGGAGCAACTTTAACGCTCCATTTTTTACTAAGATAAGCTTCGACTGATTTTCTTTCTTTGCTCTTCAGTGCCCTTCCGTAAATAATAACCTCGCCAACGTCCATTTTAGTTGGATATCTATTGCCGGTGGCGTCACCTGTTATGAACATCCCAATATTAAATTTTCCGCTAAAAGAGGGCGACCCAGTTCCGGTCGCAGATGAGTAAGATGCTCCATTAACATAGGAAGCAAGATTTGTAGAATCGCGATAGCCGCTAATTATTAAATTTTGATTTGTAACGTTACCAGATCCTTTCGCTATAAGCGCGCTACCGCCATCAATCTTGAGAAGAGAATTAGTATTTATTTCCAAGCCACAATTTCTGTCGTATGAACTAAGGTTTGGCCATAGAAGATATTGGAACATTATTGCGGTGGGCTGATTTTGGACGCCAATTTTAGTGACAAAGAAAATCGTATAATCTCCGTTATTAAAAAAGCCGCTAGATTGGTCTGATTGCTCGGTACTCATGTAATCATTAACTTAACGCCATCGAAAGAAACTACGGGCAGGCCATTAATAACATTGGCTTTATACGTGGGCTTACTTGTGAGAGTGGGTTGAAGAAAATTATTCTTGCTGATCGATTGCTGATTTACATCATACCAGGCACTTATGCTGGCGGTGTCGCCATCTATTTCTGATGTAATAAAAGCCTTGTCTGAAGTGGCGTCAATCCACATAACCAATCCAGAAATAGACGAAACTTTAGAACTTTGCGAAATCATTCTAGCCGCGGTTAACCTGCCATCTTGCAAAAGATCAATCCCCTGCCCCACCGCAGCGATCAAGACTCCGATGATTAAAATCACGATTGAGAGCTCGACTAGAGAGAAGGCTTTGTTAGGCTTTATTCTCATATTTTTACTTAAATTTTTTAATGAAATCCGCACCAATTCTTTCTGTTCGCGAAGCTACAATTTCTTTCGCCAAAAAAATCCTCTTTGAAAACTTACATTTCAACATCTTTCCCCGCGACCGTGTTTGTTTAATCGGCAAGAATGGTGTCGGCAAAACTACTTTGATGAACGTTATTGCCGGGGAATTTGATCTTGATTGCGGTGATCGCTTTCTAACGCCTGGGGCGGTTTGTGGCTATTTAACCCAAAGCGAAAAATTGCCGAAAGATTTAACGGTTGGGGAATTTATTTTGTCTGGAGTCAAGATTGACGAGCATAAACTCTACTTGATCGACATCGTCTGCGACAATCTACAAATCGACAAAAACGCCTTGACGCAAAATCTTTCCGGCGGACAAAAACGTCGCGCCAATCTTGCTCGCGCCTTAGTTTTAGAGCCCGATGTTTTGCTGCTTGATGAGCCCACAAATCACTTAGATTTAGAAGTTATTGAATGGCTCGAAGGATATTTGCAAAGCTTTCGCGGCGCCCTAATCGTGATCTCGCATGATCGTAAATTTTTAGAACGCGTTTCTAATAAAGTTTTTTGGCTGCGCGCTGGTCTGCTCAAAGTTAATAATAACGGCTACAAAAATTTCGATGAATGGTCACGCGGAATTGTTGAGCACGAACAGCGCGAACTCAGCAATCTGCAAAAAAAAGTCGCGCTTGAAAGTGGTTGGTTGCAAACCGGAGTGACCGGAAGACGTAAAAGAAATATTGGGCGTTTGCATTATTTATTGGAATTAAGAACCAAGCTAGAAGCAACGCGAAAGCTGGTTAGCGCCAATAGCAGTCAGATCAAAATCATTGCCCAAAAACTTGAAGAGGACGCGCCGCAGGTGATTTTGGCTTTGAATAATGTGAGCAAAAATTTCGGCGAAAAAAAATTAATCGAAAAACTTTCACTGAAAATTTTACGTGGCGAACGCATTGGAATTATCGGCAAAAATGGCACGGGCAAGTCGACTTTTTTGAAGATGATTATTGGCGAAGAGAAACCAGATTCTGGAACGGTTAAACCGGCGAAGGACATTGATATTTCCTACTTCGATCAATCACGTAGCGCGATCAAACCCACCTCGTCGATTCAAGAAATTCTCTGCGATTCTGGAGGAGATTACGTCAAGCTCGCCAACGGAAAAACCGCGCATATTTGCGGATATTTGAAAAATTTTCTTTTTGATCCTAATGATCGCGAGGCCTTAGCTGGCACGCTTTCTGGCGGTCAGCAGAATCGCCTTCTGCTTGCAAAAACTTTAGCGAATCCCGGTAATTTTATGATTTTGGATGAGCCAACAAATGATCTCGACATGGACACTCTCGATATGCTTGTTGATTATTTGGAACGCTACCAAGGCACGCTAATCGTGGTTTCGCACGATCGTGATTTTTTGGATAATGTGGCGACTTCGATTCTTGCTTTTGAAGGAGGTGGCGTAGTTACGAGTCACATTGGCGGATATTCGGATTATTTAGCCTCGTTACAAAAACCCTCATCCCTCGCTGCTGCAGCTGGACAAGAATCTCGAGAATCTGATTCACGAGATTCTCGCAAAGATGAAGGATTTACAAAAAAGAAACTGACCTACAAACACAAACATGAGCTTGAAAAGCTTCCGGCAAAAATTGAAAAATTAGGAAGCAGAATTCTTGAGCTTAGTGAAGAACTTAGCACGAGTGAAGACCGCAATTCCGCCAATCTCGCGCATATTTCCATGGAAATTGCCCGACATCAAAAAGAGCTCGACGCCGCAGAATCTCGCTGGTTAGAACTTGAGGAAATGAGTTCGAGCGAATAAAATTTCAAACAACAAAACTTAATTTTTTAAAAATATGGCCAACTTCCTGCATAAAAACGATCTGCCTTCTGACCTTAAATTTACTGGCTCCGTTGCCATCGATTCCGAAACGATGGGCTTAAATATTTTACGCGACCGCTTGTGCCTCGTGCAAATTTCTGACGGAAATGGCGACGCGCATTTAGTTCAATTCGAACTTGGAAAATATGATGCGCCGAACTTGGTTAAACTTTTATCCGACGAAAAAATTCTAAAAATTTTTCACTTCGCACGCTTTGATTTAGCGGCTTTGCAATTTTATCTAAAAGTCGAAGTGAAAAATATTTACTGCACTAAAATCGCTTCACGCCTGATTCGCACTTATACCGATTCGCACGGCTTAAAATCTCTGTGTGAAGAGTTGCTCGGAGTTGAAATTTCTAAAAAACAGCAAAGTTCTGATTGGGGAAATTTTGAAATCAGCAACAAACAAAAAGATTACGCAGCATCGGATGTTCTACACCTTCATCGTCTCAAGCTAAGACTTGACGAAATGTTGAAACGCGAAGGTCGGATGGAAATTTTTAACGCCTGCTTAGAATTCTTGCCAACCCGCGTCAAACTTGATCTTAATGGCTTTAGCAATCTCGATGTTTTTGCGCATTAAGCAGTGCGACCACTGCTGTGTTCAGTTTTATTTACAATAGGAATTACAGCGTTGTTTGAAGTTTTGCTTTTGGTGCCGACGACGACATCATGTTCATGTAATATTTCCTTTACTACACGAGCTGAATTCTTGGAATCTTCGTTGAGATTAGTTTCAGGCTTTGATTGGGAAGCGGGTTTTATTGGCGCAGAAACTCTACTCAACGCATCCACTTCTTTTCCTTTGGTTAAGACAGCGGGTGCATCCACGACCACTTGCAAAGCTTTTACAATTACGTCAAATCTTTCCCGAGCAGGATTCGGAACCCTGGTTCCAAAGAGATTTGTTTTAGCTGCTCCAGTATCGGCAATAAAGGGATTATCTTTGAAGAATTTGCGTAAATCTAATTTTTGATCCTTTTCCTTGGCACTCTTGAATTCTTCCAAAAATTTACCGACGGTATCTTCTCTGTTTTCGTAGTTTGTGTTGTTGTTGCCAAAATCTTTTGGAGTTAAAAGTTGAAGCAATGATTCCTTAGTAGCAGAGTTTTTAACCATTGACTCTTCCGCAACTGTTTTTTTGGAAATTGCCTCGGCAAGCCTCATTTGGCTATAGGATTCTGCAAGGTCCTTCACCCATCCCGCTACTAGCTCATTTTTTCCATTAACGGGTGAATTGGCTGAAACAAATGTATCTAGATCTGGCTTTGTTGCGCCACTCATAACTTGTTCGCGATAGATCGAGACGAAGTTATTTAGTAAGGCATTGATTTTCTTACTAGCACTCTCTCCATCGGATAGCGGGATCGCATCCTTTAAATCCGACGTAGTAATTCTTTCACAAGATTTTTTCTTCGCTTCATAATATTCGCTATATTCTTGTGCGTCATTCTTTGATTTTTCAATTTTATCTGCCCGATCGTTTGGCGATACTGCTTCTGTTTTTTTATCAGACTTTATTCCAGTAGAGAGTTCATCGATTTTATCCGCTATTGCGCTTGAGGCAGTTTCAATAACTTTATCCGCTCCGCCCGAGACTTTTTTATTAATTTCACCCAAGGCTTTTTCACTAATTTTATCCAAGGCTTCGGCACCTTTATCAATTACTCTGTTTAAGATAGCGCTTCCAGTTCCCTCATTTTTGCTTTCGGAATTTGTTAATTTTTCTAATCCATCTTCACGCGACGACTCTAGGACTAGAGAAACAGATTTACCCACCGCTCCAAGAGATCCTAATTCTACACCCGTTGTTTTCGAGACTTCTTCAATCACTTTATCGACTTCTCCTACCTTGCTAATTTTGCGAATTGGGCCTGAGACTTTTGCTGCCATTGCAGGCAGAAGATCGGTGCTTTCGGAAGTTTTTATTTTTGATAAAACGCTCTCGGTTTCCGCACCTTGAATGTCGAATTTTTTTAATTCAGCCAATTCTTCTGGGGGTTTTTCTAACTTTACTGGCTTAGATGCTTCTAGTGAACTGACTGCTGTCGAGGTCGTGACTGCTTGATTTTGTCTGTTCGTCAAAATGACAGGTGTAATGTCGAGATTGGCCATCTTGTCGTAAGATTCCAGCAAGCTCGTTAAAGGCTGTTTTAACGGTAAGAGTTTTGCCTTTAACGGAATTTGTTAAATCTTCTTCTGCGAAACGAACCTTACTTGAGGCTTCTATAGCTTTCGATACCATTCCTGATTCTCTGCCTTGAATTACCGCACTTACAAGATGGTCGGTCATGTATTCTGTGT
>CAMBXE010000025.1 GCA_945871805.1 Rhizobium sp. Q54
TTTTTAATTCATTCAATCCATCCTCAAGCTGAGAAATCTCCAATTTCTGCTTCAATATTTTCTCCTCCGATAAGGCATTCTGATCTTCTAGAGCTTTGGAAAATTGTTGAGCCTGCTCAGTTAATTTCAGCTCATTTTCACTAATTTCACTTTTCAATTTATCTATTTCTTCCTTCTGAGTCTTCTCTGCTAATTCCGAGGCGCCTCTCAAACTATCTAATGAAATCTTCAATCCTGATAATTCTTTTTCTAATAAAGATTTCTTAGATTCTTGCTCAGCTAAATTCGATTCTAAGACTTCCAAGCTTCTCTTCGCTTCTTCTTGAGCAGATCCAAAGCTCAATAGCTCTATTTCTTGAGACCGTTTCAATTCCCTCAGATCTTTCTGCAATTTTCCTGCAAGTAATTTTAAGATCTTATGACCAGCGTCACCTTCCGAGTCTGAGCTCGCACCAACCATTTGGTTCTGATCTGCCTTCTCTTTACCTTTTTGATCTAACCCACTTTTATCAGAAGAAGAGTCGTCATCAAGGGGATTTCCAGAGGGATAAGCTGCATTCAGTCTTGATCTTGGAGTCTTATTTTTATCTCCAACTTCTCTCAACTCTTCCGCCTTCTTAATCCATTCCTTTTTGCCATTTTCTATTTCACTCAAAACTTGGTCTACAAAATCATTTAGGCAGACAACAAACTGATATTTTTTCTTCTCTTTTTCTTCGGCCGAAACTGCTTTTTTCTCATCTTCATCACCCGTTTCATCATTAAGTTGCTCAAGTCTGTTTTTTAATAAAGCATCGATAGGTTTATCAAACCTGTAAACCGCAGCACATAGACTCATTCTCTCTGCAAATGTAATCTCCCATAATGACTCCGAATATTCATCGTTTTTATCCGTGTAAGTATCGGCATCCAGCATAATTTGTGTGAACATAGTATCAAAATCAGCGTCTCTTCCCAATGCTTTAGACAGCCCAGCAATCTCTTGGCGAAGTTCTGTTAATTTTTTAATTGCATATTCTTGCTCATGATTAAATTTCTTTTCTTTTTCATACGCATCTCTTTCCGATTTCCTTTGCTCGTCAGCGGCCTCTCTTTTTCGCAACAACTCCTCATCAAATTCTTGAGACTTTTTCTTTGTATGAAATATTAATTCTGATTTTTCTAATTTTGCTTTCTGAACTTCCATAAAATGACGAGATTCTCTCTCTTTTTTTTCATCTCTAGCTTTCTGCCAATCTTCTTTTCTACTGGTTTCTAATTCAATTTTTCTCTGATTTTCCGCCTCCTTCTCTTCAGAAACTTTCTTATCAAACGCATCTTGCTGAAGTTTAAGCTTAAGAGCTGCATCAGCTTGATCAATTTTAGTTGTAAGAGCTTTCACTTCTCTCTCTAGCCCTTTTTCAAGCGAAATATTAAGATCGAAAACATCTTTTCGTTTTTGATATAGAAGATTTCGGGACTTGAAGCATTTGTCGAAATTATTTCCATAGTCAGCCCTGGCAGCATTATCACTACATTCATATTTTCTGCTTTTCTCCTTATCAAATTCTTCATTATCAAGTTCTTCGAAATTTGCTTGCCGTAGAGTCTTTAACGCAGAACCTTTGTTTAGATATTCTCCATAGAGCTTCATTTTCGAATCGCTCTCTATGGCAAGTGCCGTCTCAACGCTTACTCCAAAATCCGAATTAGGTAAAAAGCTTGACAGGAAGTCTTTGATACCTTTCGAATCAACTTTTTTTTCACCGCATAATTTATGTAAACTCAGATATTGAT
Organism: Rhizobium sp. Q54; assembly: GCA_945871805.1. Classification (GTDB taxonomy): domain Bacteria; phylum Pseudomonadota; class Alphaproteobacteria; order Rickettsiales; family UBA1997; genus UBA2645. The sequence goes on from CAMBXE010000025.1 coordinate 1,777, forward strand.
TGGCTAAAGCCACAAGATTTTGATCTTGCGCCCCAATCTCTTCTTGCAGATTTCTAATCTTGAATAAATCCCATCCTTCAATCACTTGCTCTTCAACTGCGTGAAGAAATTCAACCGCTTTACCAGCTATTGTTTCCAGAAAATCTACCTTCTTTGATGGAGGTTTGTCTTCCAGAGTTTCATTAAGAACGACCTCATTTCCTCCGGCCATCTCAAGAAGAATGTTAATTAAACCTTGGTCCTTAACCCCTTCAGACTTTTCCCCTGCCTGTTGAGATGCTAATTCTAATATTAAATTAGGCGCTTTTTCGCCCCAGGCTTCACTTAATTGACCACGTCTTTGAGCAATTTTTCTTCTTAAATTTTTTAGTTCGTCGGCTGATTTCGACTCTCGAGTTGAAAGCTCTATATTCTCTGTTTCAAGCCTTCTTCTCTCTAAATCTGCAGCCCTTTCCTCTTCTGCTAAAAGAGCTATTTTAGCAGCATTATCTTTTTCTGCTTTTTTCTTTTTTTCTGCTGCTAAAGCTAGATCTCTTTTGATCTTCTCATTAGTGGAAGAAATTTTGCGATTGAAGTTATCAAGCAATTTATCACAAAATTCTTTTCGCTCTTGTTTCGATTCAATCTCTTGAGATTTAGCCCTAACTAGAGCCAAAGAATCTTGAGGCGATTCTATTAATTCTTTAATTAACTCTTCACCTTGCTCAAATTTCACCTCAGATTCACCTAGAATAGACAGCAACTCTTCATTCTTTTTGGCTATCTCTGTCCTTATTTTTTCTAGAGCTAAAACTTCTTGTGCGCTAGCCGCAATTATCTCAGCCAATTTTTTAAGCTTAGCCTGACATTCATTCAACACCTCCAGAGCTGGAGACTCTCCATAAGCGACTTTGAAAAACTCACAATCTCTTCCAAAAAAACCTGAGTCAGACCAAATCTTAAGAATTTGACGCGTCGAAGCTTCAAGCTCTATTTCTTTCAGTGTCTCCTCCCACAACTCCTTCACTCGAAGTCCATCTTGAGATTTCAACCGATCCCAACTCTCCCTTATTTTATCTTTTGTCTCGGTGGCGATTGAATTCTTTTTATCTTCAATTTCGCGAAGTTTTCTCTCTTCCTCTTCCTTCTCTCGTTTTGCTTTTTTAAATCGCAAACTTTCGCTCGCTTTGTCTGTAAGAACATTATTCGCAATCGCTGTTTCAATAACGCTTCTGATATTTTCTAACTTATCCGCGGCGCTCGTTCCTGAGAGGTCTACAATAACTGATCCAATAGAAGAATAGCTTATTGCGTCTTTTATTTTTAGTCGAAGAAAATCTTGTAAACTCCTTAACTCCACCTCTAACTCTCGATCTTCAGCAGTGGCAACTGGATCTATTTCTAATTTTAAAACACGATCTTTAAATTTGCTTTTTTCTCTTAAATTAGTGGTCGAACCATTTGTACAAACTACCTGCCAAATCAATCCAGATATTTGCAGAGCTTCATAGGATTTCTTTAGATCTGGATCGCTAGCTATTAGTAAGCGATTTTTTACATTTTCTTCTTCTAGCAGGTATTTTTCGTGCAATATTTTCTGACTTTTTTTACGCTTTGTTTCCGCCACTTCTTCCTTATCATCTAAGTGGGCTTTAAAATTTCTTGCTTGGCGTAGTGCTTGTTGATTTTTATTAGGGCTCGAATGGGCAGAGGAAGGTTCTGTGTATGTTCTCTCTGCAGTTTCGATAGCTGAATTTTTAACTCGTAAGATCCTCACCAAACCAATTTGGTAATTACTCTCCGCAATTTTCCGATTCTCATCCTCTAACAAATTCTTCGACAGAGCCCCACCTTCTACAAAAAAAGATTCTCTATATTTTCCCCAAATCTTTTCATTTTTGTCATAAAGAGTTCCGAGTTTTTGATTTGCTCTCTGATTTTTTTCTATCAAAACGCTGTAAACAGCTTCTAACAATTCCTGTTCAAACGCAGACCAATCTACAGGAGTTTTTGACAAATCAGACTTCATGATTCTAACAATTTTTGGTGTTTTTGATTTATAATTTTCCAACTTCGTAAGAAAACCTCTAAAAATCCAAATTTAACCAACTAAATTTAGTTCCAAAGATTTTCCGATTTTGAATTTCTGAATAAAAAATTCAGCAAACTAAAAATAGCTAGAATTCTTTCTGATACTTACAGAATTTTTAGAAAATAGATTAACATTCAACTCAACATTATTGCTGAGATTGTGAATTTGAAGCATGCATTTTAAGCTGCAAATACAAGGCTTTGAGGCCAGCATGGGAAAATTTGTGAATAATTTAAAAGGTTGGATAATTTATGAAACCACTTCACAAGTGGTCTAATAAAAAATTCAATGGCACTTCAAAAAAACCAACAGATGAAATCGAAATGGAAGCAGAAGTGTTGATTGTCTCGAAAGAATTTTCTGGTTCGAAAATAAAAAATTCAATCGCCCCAGCTTTAGCAGTAAGATTGCGTAACGGCGAAAGAGGAGAAAAATAGATGATTGGCAATCAAAAAAAAATTCACGAAATCATTCGCGTTAATCACGCCGGAGAATTTGGCGCGAAGGTAATTTATGCCGGGCAAATCGCTGCGCTGAAATTAAAAAAAGATCACGAAACGGTGAAAATTGTTGAGCACATGAAAGAGCAAGAAGATGTGCATTTTGATTATTTTGACGCGGAAATTAGGAAGAAAAAAATTCGTCCGACGGTGATGCAACCAGTGTGGAGAGTTGGCGGATTTGCGCTTGGATTTTTTACCGCCTTACTCGACAAGCGCGCAGCAATGGCCTGCACAACGGCAGTCGAAGAGGTGATTGACGAGCATTACAAATCACAACTAAACACACTCAAAAACGAAGAAGAACTCAAAACTAAAATCGAAAAATTCTGCGCTGAAGAATTAGAACATCGCGACATTGGCTACGAAAATAAAGCTGCAGAACTTAGTTATTTTAAACCACTGACAGGCCTCATCAAAGCGACAACAAGATTCGCAATCGCAGTTTCAAAAAGAATTTAGAGCGAAGTCGAAACCAAAAAATTTCACGCAATAAAAAAGGCGCGGTTCCTACTGAAACCACGCCTCTTATTACTTTTTAGATTTTTTACTTAATCAAGAAAGTTACTTCTTTTTAGCAACTGCTTTTTTAGCAACTGGCTTTTTAGCAACTACTTTTTTTACGACTGCTTTTACGACCGCTTTTACGACTGCTTTTGCGACTGTTTTTTTAGCTACTACTTTTTTAGCAACTGGCTTTTTAGCGACTACTTTTTTTGCAACTACTTTTTTAGCGACTGGCTTTTTGGCCACTACTTTTTTTACGACTTTTTTCGCGACTGTTTTTTTAGCAACCATGACAATTATTTATTAAATTTTTGACCAATAAGAATAGTAATTTCGAAGAGTAAGATCAACAAAACTGCTAAACTCAGCTGACTCACGACATCAGGTGGGGTAAGGATCGCAGCCACCACAAAAATGATTACAATCCAGTATCTTCTCTTACGTCTCAAGTCATTGGCCGACAACAAATCAAGTTTGATTAATAAAAGCAACAAGATTGGAAATTGAAATGCGACACCAAATCCGAGGAGTAAATTTTCGACAAAATTTAGGTACTCACTCAATCTTGTTTCAAGCTGAATTGAAAAACTCGATGAGCCTACGAAGCCTTGTGTCTCAAAGCTTGCGAAGAATTGTAAAGCGATCGGCAAAATAAAAAAATACGCAAAAATTGCGCCGCACAAAAATAAAATTGGCGAGAAAAAAATGATCAAAAGAATATTTTTTTTCTCATTTTTGTAGAGAGCTGGCGACAGAAAAAGATAAATTTCTGAAAGAAAAATCGGCGCAGAAAAAAATAACGCTGAAGAAAAAGAAAGTTTGAGATAGGTCGCGAAGGCTTCAGTTGGGCTGGTGTAGATCAGTTTACGATTTTGCTGATTTGAAATTTCGATGAATGGCTGCAAAAGAATTTCGTAAATTTTTTGCGCAGAAAAATAACAAAAAACAAATGCAACGCAGAAAAAAATTACTGAAAAAATTATGCGCTGACGAAGTTCGCGAAGGTGTTGTTGAAGTGTCATTATGTTAATTCCCATCTTGCTTTTGGTTTGAAATTTAAACCGTCGACAAATCCTAATTTTAATTTTTCTACACCGGCCCAAGCAACCATCGCGGCATTGTCAGTGCAAAGATAAATTGGTGGAGTGATTACTTTCATTTGATGCGTGGACGCCCAATTTTCTAGGCGCGAAAGGATGTAGCGATTTGCAGCAACGCCACCGGCAATTACTAAATTTTTTGTTGGCCGCTGGTTCTTGGCGAGAACATTATTCAATCTGTTCAAAATTATTTCGCAGACGATTCGCTGGAAAGATGCACAAATATCAGCGCGATCTTTTTCATTTAATTTTTGCGGCGAAGTGAAGTGAGAAAAACTTTCTCCAACTAATTTTTCTACTTCGCGGCGCACTGCAGTTTTCAATCCGGAAAAAGAAAAAGCGAAACGATGCTTCTCATCTTTTGAATCAAGAAGTGGTCGTGAAAATTTAAAACGAGTTTCGTCTCCTTGCTTGGCAAGCTGCTCCACCGCTGGTCCGCCCGGATAAGGTAAGCCAATCATTTGTGCGATTTTATCGAAGGCTTCGCCGAGAGCATCGTCAATTGTTTCGCCAATTTTTTCGTAATCATTTACACCGCGCGCAAATAAAATTTGGCAATGTCCGCCAGAAATTAAGAGCAACAAATAAGGAAATTCTAAGCCATTTACTAAATCGCTAGTGAGTCGCGCAGTTAGAGCGTGGGCCGCCAAATGATTCACCGCCAAAAAAGGTTTTTTAAAAACAGAAGCCAAAGTTTTTGCCGCCATCATTCCAACAATTACACCGCCAATTAATCCCGGCCCAGATGTCGCTGCGAAGCCATCAATCTCTTCTAATTTTAAATTTGCTTCTTTGAGCGCCTGCAAAATTAAATCATCCAGAATCGAAACGTGACTGCGCGCCGCAAGCTCTGGGATCACCCCGCCATATTTTTTATGCAGCTCAATTTGTGAGTTCAAAACATGCGCCAAAATATTTTTCTGATCGTCAACAATGGCGACTGCGGTTTCATCACAAGAGGTTTCAATGCCGAGAATTTTCATTAATTTTTTAATATCTTTTTCTTGAGTAGAATAATTTTTTGTCGATCGAGCAAAGTCGAGACTAAGAAAATTTCTCCAGCTTTTTGTTGGCCTCGACTCTGCTCGACCGACAAAAAAAGCTCGCTCATCTAGTGATGATAAACATCCACATTTCCAAACCTCGTAAACTCAGCATCGAAGAAGAGTTTAATCGTGCCAACTGGGCCGTTACGTTGCTTGGCAATAATAATTTCAGTGAGGTGTGCAACTTCCTGCATTTGCGTTTTCCATTCGTTAAATTTTTCTACCTCACTTTCTGGCGGACGTTTGCGCTCTAGGTAATAAGCCTCACGATAGATGAAAGCGACAACGTCAGCATCTTGCTCGATTGATCCTGATTCACGCAGATCAGAAAGTTGTGGGCGCTTATCTTCACGTTGCTCAACCGCGCGCGAAAGCTGTGAAAGAGCAATCACCGGAATATTAAATTCTTTGGCTAGAGCTTTCATGCCCTGCGTAATTTCCGAAACTTCCTGCACGCGATTTTCGCTCGAGCGACCTCCAACTCCTTTCAGCAACTGCAAGTAATCGATGACAAGCAAAGAAAGATTATGTTTGCGCACCATTCTGCGTGCACGCGTACGCACCGCAGCAATTGAAAGTGCCGGAGTATCGTCGATAAAAAATGGTAATTTAGAAATTTCTGCCGAGCGCATCGCGACAACTTCCCACTCATGTTCGTTAATTTGTCCGGTTCTAAATTTTGTCGCATTGATGCTGCATTCAGTTGAAAGAACCCTAGCAGCAACTTGATCAGCGGACATTTCTAGCGAGAAAAATCCTACCGCTTTTTTGTCTTTTTGCTCTACCACATCTTTGTTCAATATTTTGCAGGCATTTAGCGCGACAGTAATTCCTAGACTCGATTTACCCATTGAAGGACGGCCGGCGAGAATAATTAAATCCGACTCTTGCATGCCGCCGAGAATTTTATCGAAATCGGCAAGACCAGTCGAAACGCCGCTAATGTGACTATCGCGCTGACGAGCAATTAAAGCTTTATTCAGAGTTTCAGTGAGCGAAGTGGAAATATTTCGAAAGTCGCTGCGACCATTTCCATGCTCGGATAATTTGAAGAGCGTAGCCTCTGCTAATTCGATTTGATCCGTCGCCGTAGTTTTTTCTTCATTGCCATAAACACGATTGACGATGTCTTCGCCAACCATTGCCAACTCACGCTTCAAAGCGAGATCGTGAATGACGCGGCCGTAGTTGGCGATGTCGATAATTGAAGAAGCGACAGAAAGAAGGGTGCCCAAATAAAGCGCGCCACCAATCGATTTAATCGCGGGATCAGATTCAAAAAATTGTTTAAGCGTAACTTGATTGGCAATGATTTCGACTTTGTCGATGTGATGCAAAATCTGCGCGAAAATTTTCTGATGCGCCGGTTCATAAAAATGCTCTACCCGCAAAAATTCTGAGACACGATTCAAATATTCATTGTTAAGAATAATCGTTCCGAGCGTTGCCTGCTCTGCTTCGATATTAAATAGTTCTTTGCGAATTTCTTTTTCCATTTTGTAATTTTTTAAATCATGTCAACGCCAGTGCGTGGCGCCACTTTGGGCACTTTCTCTCAACCTGTCACCCCGTCGAATGACGGGGTCCATTTAGCCGCGAGTACTTCGTTAAAAACTGAATTAGTGAATTTGTGACAAGGCAAACCCCATCATTCGACGGGATGACAATTTGAGGTAAGTATTTGAGAACAACCTAAGCTTTGCATATTCAATTTGAACGGGAATTTTTTAACAATTTCCCCAGCGCTACGCCCTCCCCCTCATCCTTGAATTGCACAGCAATTCGAGGATTCATGAGCATAAAGTCATAAGTTCGCGCACCCACTTCCCACGCCATCCCCACGCAAGCGGGGATGAGCAGGCGAGGATGAGCAGACGGGGACGACCTTTGTGGTAAGTGCGCGAACTTATTGTTGTCACCCCGTCGAATGACGGGGTCTATGCAAAAATGCAGCGTCTTTGTGTTTTAGTTTTAACAAAATACTTGCGACGAGATAGACCCGGTCATTCGACGTGGTGACAATTCTAATAGCAGAGAACGCTGTTATTCCACCGTCACTGACTTTGCTAAATTCCTCGGTTGATCAACGTCATTTCCTTTGAAAAGAGCGACGTAGTAGGCAAGGAGTTGAGTTGAAACCACTGGTAACAAGGCTTCTTGGATAATCCCAGAAATGTCAGGAATCACTAATCTTTCCTTCGCCATTTTGCCGAACTGTTCGATTCCTAAGCGGTCGCTGACGAAAATAATTTTACCGCCGCGGGCGTTTACTTCTTCCGCATTTGAAACTGTTTTTTCGAATAAATTATTCCGCGAATTTCCCTTGGGCGCGAGCACAATTACCGGCATTTTTTTGTCGATTAGCGCGATCGTCCCGTGTTTCAATTCTCCAGCCGCAATGCCTTGCGCATCGATGTAAGAAAGCTCGCGCATCTTGAGCGCAGCTTCAAAAGCTGTCACCTGCGAAATGCCCCGACCGATATAAAGCATGTGCTTTGCGCTGGTTAAACCCTTCGCAACTTTTTTAATATTTCTGATGTTTGTTTGCGCAAGAAGTTCGCTGATTTTCGCGCCGGAATCTGCAAGATCTTGCAGTAATTTTATCTTTTGTTTTGGCGAAACTTTGCCGCGTAAAAATCCCAAATGAATCGCCAGTAAAGACAAAACAGCAATTTGCGCCGTGTAAGCTTTCGTCGAAGCCACGCCAATTTCTGGACCAGCAACAGTACGAATCACCGCGTCTGAAAGTTGCGCCATTGAGCTGTGCGCAACATTTACAATCGACAAAATTTTCTGCTGATTCGCCTTCGCAAATTTCAATGCCGCCAACGTATCCGCGGTTTCGCCTGATTGCGAAATGAAAATCATCAAGTTGTCTTTGCGGAATGGATGGGCGCGATATCTGAATTCAGAGGCGATGTCGACCTCAACTTCCAAGCCGGCAATTTCTTCAATTAAATATTTTGCGGCGAGACCAGAATAATAAGAAGTGCCACAAGCGACGATTGTGATTTTATTAATTTCGGCCAAGTCGAAAGAAAAATTCGGCAGATAAATTTCGCCCTTACCAAGGCCAACGTAAGCCTGAATTGTTTCTTCCAAAACACGCGGTTGTTCGTGAATTTCTTTGAGCATGAAATGCGCAAAACCATCTTTCGAAACCTTATTATTTTCTGACTCCATCAGCTTCGATTCTCTTTTAATTTCGCGCCCAGAAGAGTTAAAAATTTTAATTGAATCTGCTGAAACTAGAGCGATCTCGTCATCCTCCATAACCATGATTTCATTGGTGTGAGCAGCTAGCGCGTAGTAGTCAGAAGCGATGTAATTTTCTCCAAATTCTTTCTCTTGGCCCAAGCCTAAAACAATCGGCGAACCGCGCTTGGCAACAGCGATTACATTTTCATTTTCACGAAACATTACGGCGAGAGCAAAAGTTCCGTGAATTTCTTTTACTGCCGCGAGCAAAGATTTTTTAATGTCGCCAGTTTTGGTAAAATAATATTCGATTAAATGCGGCACAACTTCGCTGTCAGTTTCGCTCAAAAATTTAACGCCAGATTTTTTCAATTTTTCGCGCAACTCTTGGTAGTTCTCAATAATTCCATTGTGAACCACGCACACTTTTGACGAAGCGTGAGGATGCGCATTCTGCTTACTCGGACGACCATGCGTCGCCCAGCGCGTGTGACCAATTCCAATTGTCGATTGCAGCTTTTCTTTTTTCAGCGCCGCTTCAAGACGGACGATTTTTCCCTCTTCTTTTACGGTCTTAAATTTGCCACCTACAAGCACGGCAATTCCCGCTGAATCGTAGCCGCGATATTCAAGTTTTTTTAAGCCCTCAAGAATGATTGCGGTAGAATTCTTACTACCGACAACTCCAACGATTCCGCACATTGCTTCAGAAATTTTAAGTTGACGAAAGCGCGCTAGAGTGAGTGCGAAGGAAGGGAAGTAAATTGTAATCTTTTGTAAAGTATTGAGCTCGTTTCTTGGCGGACCCCGCAACGAGTGCGGGGTGACAACCTTAAAAAGTGCGGGGTGACAACCTTAAAGAGTTCCTGGTCACAACTCTTAAAGAGTTCTTAAAGAGCTCCGGGTCAAAATCTTTAATTACTCACTACAAGTTGTCACCCCGCACTCGTTGCGGGGTCCATTTACAGTAATGAAAAGTTGCACTCAAAACTTCTGAAAAATAAAAATGACCACCTTCTCTCTTACAAAATCTAATTTAATGAAAACCAGCTTCCTTGTCGCTCTTGCGCTGTGTTTTTTCTCGTCGGTAGTTTTTGCTGCGCCGTCGAATTTGGATAATTTTATTTCTGCGAAGGTTGAAGAATTCGACGTTCAAACCACGAAAGTCGCCAATCCAGACGGCACATCAAAATACGTCGTCAAAAAAACTCCTAAAAAAACTGCACGAATTCCGACGATTGTAATTGACGCCGGACACGGTGGAAAAGACCCAGGAACAATCGGAAATTTTGCGCGCACCAAAGAAAAAAATCTCACCCTCGCCTACGCCAAAGAACTCGGCAAACAGCTTGTGAATACTAAGCGCTACAAAGTTTATTTAACGCGTGACGAAGATATTTTTTTGCCACTTAAAACTCGTGTCGAAAAAGCGCGTAAAAGAAAAGCAGATCTTTTTATTTCGCTTCACGTCAACGCGATTGACGATAAATCAGTTTCGGGGTTTTCGATTTACACACTTTCCGAAACCTCTTCCGACAAACAGGCCGAATTACTCGCTCAAAAAGAAAATCGTGCCGACATTATTGACGGTGTAAACTTCAACGGAGCCAGTCACGACATCATGAAAACGCTGATTGATTTGTCGCAGCGCGAAGCTAAAAATAACTCATCTAATTTCGCCAATATTGCCATTCGTGGCGTCAAAAATTCCGAAATAAAAATTCTTCAAAATACTCACCGCTTCGCCGGCTTTGCAGTTTTAACCGCACCAGACATGGCCTCAACCTTAATCGAACTCGGATACCTCTCCAACAAGCAGGAAGAAAAATTACTCAACTCACTTAGCTACAAACGCAAGATCGCAGAAAATTTAGTTAGGGCGATCAACGAATATTTTAAACAGACAAAAACGTAATGAAAAAACTTCCTCTCATCTTAGCAATCGGATCTTTCTTGGTGGTCACTGCCGTCATTTTTGGCTTCGTTCTTTTCAAACATTTTAGCGAAAATCTTCCTGATTACGAGCAGCTAAAGAATTACAACCCAATGATCACCTCGCGCCTCTACGCTGCAGATGGCGGATTGATCAGCGAATTCTCGAAAGAAAAAAGAATTTTCGTACCAATCAACAACATTCCCAAAAATTTAATTAACGCTTTTCTTGCCGCGGAAGATGCCAATTTTTACAAACATTCTGGCATTGATCCGATCGCAATTTTCCGCGCTTCGATCAGAAATTTTTTCACCGTATTAAGTGGTCAAGGCACGGTTGGTGGGGCTTCAACGATTACGCAACAAGTCGTAAAAAATTTCTTACTCACCCGTGAAAGAACTTTTGAACGCAAAATTAAAGAAGCGATTTTGGCTTTTCGCATCACTCAAACTTTAACCAAGGATGAAGTTTTAGAGCTCTATTTGAATCAAATTTACCTTGGATCAGGAGCCTACGGTGTCGCTGCTGCTGCCCAAGTTTATTTCGACAAATCAATCGACGAATTAAATCTCGAAGAAGACGCTTTGCTCGCAACTTTACCGAAAGCGCCGTCGAAACTTGATCCGCGTAAAAATCTCGAAAGAGCAAAGGAACGCCGCGACTGGGTTCTTGAGCGCATGTTTGCAGAAGGCTTCATTACCGAAAAAGAGAGCCTTCTGGCAACTGAAGCAAAAATTATTCTTAAAGATCCAGAAAGTGGTGAAGCAATCAAAGCAAGTTTCTTTTCCGACTCCGTAAAAAAAGAATTAACTGCACTCTACGGCTCAGATGAAGTCTTTGAAAATGGCTACGTCATCCGCACAACGCTCGATCCAAAAATTCAAAATCTTGCGGTAAAAAGCCTTGAAGCTGGCATTGAAGAATACGACCGCAAACACGGTTACCGCGGAGCTCTAGGCAAGATTAATGTCACAGATAAATGGCACGACACACTTGCCGCATTCGACGTCAAAAAACTTTACAAAGACACTTGGGGAAAGGCCGTCGTGCTTTCAATCAACAAAGATATTGCGGCGATTGGCACGGAAAATAGCGAGCTTGGCTCAATCGAATTTTCTTCGCTAAAATGGGCACAAAAATATTTAAACATTGATGCAAAAGGTGCTGCACCGCAAAAAATCTCCGACGTACTTAACCCCGGCGACGTAATTTTTGTGGAAAAAACTGCACGCGAAGGAGTCTTTGCTCTTAAACAATTACCTGAAGTAAATGGCGGCTTTATCGCTCTAGATCCCCACACCGGAAAAGTTCTCGCCATGAGTGGTGGTTACGTTGACGCACCAAATCAATTTAATCGCGCGACGCAAGCAATGCGCCAACCTGGTTCGACAATGAAAACTTTCGGCTACATTGCAGCGCTCGAAAATGGGATGACGCCAGCAACGGTAATAATGGACGAAGAAATTACTCTAAACCAAGGCAATGATTTACCCCCTTATTCGCCGTCAAATTATTCCGGAGAATTTTACGGGCCAACCACTTTGCGCGCAGGTTTGGAGCAGTCTCGTAACGTTACCGCAGTTCGCATGGCTGACCAAGTAGGTCTAGCAAAAGTTGTTGAAGTGGTGAAAAAATTTGGAGTGAATGACAATCCAAAAGAGATTTACTCTCTGGTCTTGGGTTCAACAGAGACAACGGTTCTTCGTCTCGCTACTGCTTACGCAATGATGGTTAATGGCGGTAAAAAAATTACGCCGTCAATGATTGAAAAAATTCAGGATCGCGAAGGAAAAACAATTTATCGCCGCGACCAAAGAACCTGTACGAACTGCGTAAATAGCGACGAGATGCCGTTTCTTCCAGAATTTAGTGAAGAAGTTACCGACTCCGCCACGGCCTACCAAATCACTTACATGCTGCAAGGCGTTGTCGATCGCGGCACCGCGGCACGTGCGCGCGGAATTGGCAAAATTGTCGGCGGTAAAACCGGAACAACGAACAGCTCTTACGACTCGTGGTTTGTGGGCTTCTCACCGAATCTAGTCACTGCAGTTTACGTTGGATTCGACAATCCAAAATCTCTCGGCGCCGAAGAAACTGGTGCCTCCATTGCTTTGCCGATCTTCGTCAATTTCATGAAAGAAGCCTTGAAGGAAAAATCTTCGACGCCATTTCGCGTGCCAAGCAGCGTGAAGTTTGTGAAGATCGATCGCACGTCTGGAAAATATCCAACACCAGCAACGCCGAAGGATCGTGTTTTTTTCGAAGCTTTGAAGCTGACGGATGTGATTGATGAATCTGTGGATGCGCCGTCAGGTGACGGAAATGAATTTAGCGAAACGCCTGCAAATTCTGATCCGACGGGGATTTACTAAATTTATTTTCCACCGATTAAGCGAGATTTTCGCTGGCTGAGTAAGATTTTCGCTGGTTGAGCGGAGTCGAAACCAAGAAAATCTTCCTTGAAAATCTTCCCTTGGTTTCGACTTCGCTCAACCAGCGGGAAGAAGCTCAACCAGCGGGAAGAATCTCAACCAACGGGAAGAAAATAATAAAAATTTTAAAATGTCCGAACTCCTCTCCTTCTTCCTCGTAATCATCATCACCCTAATCGCCATTCGCTTCTTCATCGCGCAGAATTCCTACGAAAAAATTCTCAGCTTTTACTTCATTTTCACCAATTTGATTTTGTTAATTTTGATCAGCTCCGTCACGAATTTCGATTCGATTCTCGACATTATTATTTTGCTCTTCCTGCTCAAATTAATGGCGGTTTTGTTTCTACTTTTTAATCGAAAAAAGATTTGATCCGTCGGTTGAGCGGAGTCGAAACCAACGGATCGGACCACCGAGCAAAATATCCCTCGGTTTCGACTCCGCTCAACCAGCGGGTTTTTGCGTAAATTAACACAGTTAAATGAACCTCCTCTCCCTAGCCATCACCATCCCCGCCTTACTCCTTCTCCTCGCCGCGGCGATCGCTTTCTTAAAAGCAAAAGACGTTTTCATCATGACCCACATCGTAATGATCGCCAATTGCTACATCATTCCTTTGGTCTTAATCAGTATTGCAATCGAACATTTTTCCTGGCTCTCTTTTGCCAAAATAATCGCCTTAATTCTACTGAATCTAATCGTCACCAACCTTCTCTGCTACCTCGTCGCTCAACGCGCAATGACAAATAAAATCGCGCCGGATGCGCAAAGCAATCAATAATTACTAATACCCTCCCCACACCCTTTCACCTTCAAAAGAATTAACTCTTTCGATGAGCAAGGCGATTAGTTGGGATTTGGTAATTATTTACGATCTGCTTTGTTACCTCGTCGTTCGCCGCGCAATGGCGAATAAAATTTTGCCGGATGCACAAACAAAATAATTCTACAGCTCTCTTTGTTGAACCTTAAGAGGTTTAGCTTGCGGACTTGTGACGCTCGCAAATTTAAAATCAGCTCCACCTTTAGCTAAAGTCTCAAGACATTGGCGATGGCCCAAAGCGGTGGCAATGTAAGACGCGGTGACGCCAAAACCATTTAGCGAATTAGGATCAACGCGATTTCTCAGTAAAATTTCAAGACACTCATTTTGATTGTTAGAGGCCGCCGCGTGAATCGCCGCCGTACCATCTTTTCTCGCCCCACTTAAATCCGCTCCACTCTCCACCAAAATCTGAAGAAGTCCTTCGTGACCATTTACGCAAGCTGCGATGGCGGCGGTCTCGGCGTCTCTTCCCGCGTAATTCGCGTCGAGCAAATTACTACGCATTAACATTCCAATATTTTGCAAATCAGCTGAAGAAATTTCTTTTTGTGCGGCCAGAGAAATCAAATATTGGCCTAAATAATTTCGTACAAATTCGTCTTTTTTTGACGGATTTGTTTCTCTTGAAAAATCTTTAAATCCGAGTCTCTCCAACTCAAAACCAATCACATTTCTTTCTTCCAAATTCTCTGAAAATTTTTCCAAAGTGGCTGTTTTTTGAGCGTTAATGTGCTCTGCAATTACGTCGTAAATTTCATTCACACCCGCCGCCGCAACAACATCTTCAAGCGGCACTGGCGCTAGGTTGGCAAAAATAGTTGAGCGGCCTTCTTTCAACAAAATCTGCAAAGGAATCGGCGCTGGAAATTGCTGATTTGGTTTTAAAATTAGTGCCGAAGAAATTTCGTAATTAACTCCTGGCGACGTCATTTGATCTCCCGCGTGAAGAAAAAGAATCTGGCCAGATTTAAGAGAATTTTCTGCGAAATTTTTCTGTGGATCCACTCCAGCGTAACAAGAAACAACGTGAATAATTCTTGCGTCGGGAAAAAGTCTCTCGGCAAAAAAATCCGAACGCATTTTGTATTTTGGTAACAATTTCTGACTGCCATCTTCTGTTCCGTGCGCCTCGACAACAAGCCTCTCAAACCCACTCCCGTCTCCAACCTTGCCGTCGGTAATTAATCTGATTTTATTTTTTTTTGCCGTGCTTTGCAAATAATCGCAATCAATTTCCGGCCCACAAAAAACCGCAGTTTTATAATCGCGATCTCCAACTTTGACCGCTTCTGCACCCGGAATAATTGTGGGAAATTTTAACATTGAGTGAGCACTTCCCAACCAAGATGTCGCACCCTCTTTTTCTTCATCCAAAGAGATTTTATTTAGATCTAACCAATCGTCAGTGGCAGCATTACTTGCTGGTAAAGAAGTTTGATCAACATTTCTGCCGTCAAAAATTCGGCTAAAGGGAGCTGCTAAGAGTAGGAAGAGATTGCTGATTTTCATTTCTTTCCTTTGTTAATTTACCACTTCACGACGAGATGGATTGCCGCGTCGCTACACTCCTCGCAATGACGAGTAGAAGCACGTACTCATCACGTCATTGCGAGTGTAGCGCAGGCAATCCATCTCACGTCGCAACTACTCGTCCAACTTCAACGCAGCTAAAAACGCGCTTTGTGGAATTTCTACATTGCCGATTTCGCGCATTTTCTTTTTACCTTTTTTCTGCTTGTCGAGGAGTTTTCTTTTACGAGAAATATCTCCGCCGTAGCACTTCGCTGTAACGTCTTTACGCATTGCTGACACCGTCTCACGCGCAACAATTTTTCCGCCAATCGCCGCCTGAATCGCAATGTTAAACATTTGTCTTGGAATCAATTCTTTGAGCTTTGCGCAAATTTTTCTGCCTCTCGTTTCGGCGTGAGTTTTGTGCGTAATGAATGAAAGAGCATCCACCGGCTCAGCATTAACCATGATTGAGAGCTTCACGAGTTGACTTTCTTCGTAGCCATCCATTTGCCAATCGAAACTGGCGTAACCGCGCGAGCAAGATTTAAGACGGTCGTAAAAGTCGTAAACTATTTCGTTGAGCGGCAAACGGTAAATCAACATTGCCCGATTATTTAACCCTTGGCCGACGTAGCTTAACTCTTTTTGAATGCCGCGTTTTTGCGTGCAAAGCTCAAGAACCGAACCAAGAAATTCATCCGGCGTCATAATCGTAGCCTTGATCCACGGCTCTTCCATTTTTTCGATTTGCGTTGGATCTGGCATTTCTGCCGGCGAGTGAATTTCGCGAATTTCACCAGCAGGGTGACGCATGTGAATCTTGTAAATCACCGAAGGCGCAGTGGTGATCAAATCCAAATCAAATTCGCGCTCAAGACGCTCTTGAATAATTTCCAAATGCAACAAGCCGAGGAAGCCGCAGCGGAAGCCGTATCCTAGCGCGGTAGAAGTTTCAGTTTCGTATTCAAAGCTCGCGTCGTTCAAATGTAACTTGCCTAGCGCGTCGCGAAATTTTTCAAAATCCGAAGCGTCGATTGGATAAATTCCACAAAAAACTACCGGCTGATTTTGTTTAAAACCCGGTAACAAAGTGGCTTTGTCATTGCCTGCAAGAACCAACGTGTCACCAACTCGACAATCCGCAACTTGCTTAATTTGCGCATTAATAAAGCCAACTTCACCCGCTTTTAAATCGTCACAAAAAACTTTTTTTGGCGTAAAAAATCCGACAGAATCAACTTGGTAAACCGCATTTGCTGCGAGCATTTTAATTTTTTGCCCTTTCTTGAGAGACCCGTCAATCACGCGCGCGAGAATGATTACACCGAGATATTGGTCGTACCAACTGTCGATCAAAAGCGCTTTAAATTCACCTTCTGGATCTCCTTTCGGCGCTGGTAATCTTTTCACCACGGCTTCAAGCGTGTCGTGAATTCCCACGCCAGTCTTGGCCGAAACAAGAATCGCCTCCGACGCGTCAATCCCAATTACTTCTTCAATTTGTTTTTTTACCGACTCTGGATCCGAAGCCGGCAAGTCGATTTTATTCAGCACTGGCACGATCTCGTGATTGTTGTCAATTGCTTGGTAAACATTGGCGAGCGTTTGCGCTTCAACACCTTGCGTTGAATCGACAACTAAAATCGAACCTTCGCACGCCGCTAAACAGCGACTCACCTCGTAACCAAAATCAACGTGACCCGGTGTGTCCATTAGGTTCAACATGTAAGTCTTGCCGTCATCCGCATTGTAAGAAAGACGCACAGTCTGCGCCTTAATCGTGATCCCGCGCTCTTTTTCAATGTCCATTGAATCGAGAATCTGCGCGCTCATTTCGCGCTCTTCAATCGCTCCACACTCTTGAATCAAGCGGTCAGAAAGCGTCGACTTACCGTGGTCAATATGCGCAACAATCGAAAAATTACGGATGTGTGAAAGAGGATTCATTTAAGTTTTTTTGATTTTGAAATTCGAGATTGCCGCGCGTTCTAGAATCACTCGCCAAATTGTCATCCTCACTCTCTTAGCTTGTTACTCCGTAGGCTCAGCTTGTTACTCCGTACGCTTAGCTTGTTACTCCGTACGCTTAGCTTGTTACTCCGTAGGCTCAGCTTGTCATCCTGCATTCTAATCTTGTCGTCACGAATGCTCAGCCTTTCGTCACGCACACTCAGCTTGTCACCCCGCACGCTTAACTTGTCGTCACGCACACTCAGCTTGTCACCCCGCACTTGTTGCGGGGTCCAGGCTGTTAAAAAAATCTTGTGTCCCCCTCCAAAAAATCAATTCACTGGTGATCGGACGGATCTCTAAAAACCCCGTAAGGATTTAAGAGCTGTGAAGCGTAGCGGAACAGCGCTTAAATCCTTACGGGGCGCCGGTTGATTTTGGGAT
>CAMBXE010000026.1 GCA_945871805.1 Rhizobium sp. Q54
CACATGGTTTATGAAGTTGTCGATAACGCGATTGACGAAGCTCTTGCTGGGCATTGCGACGAGGTCTTGGTTGCTCTTAATGCTGACGGATCCGTTACCGTTCGCGACAATGGTCGCGGCATTCCTGTCGACATCCACAAAGAAGAAGGTGTTTCTGCTGCGGAAGTAATCATGACGCAGCTTCACGCTGGTGGTAAGTTCGATCAAAATTCTTACAAGGTTTCCGGTGGTTTGCACGGCGTTGGCGTTTCAGTTGTTAACGCCCTTTCTGATTGGCTCGAACTAAATATCTGGCGCGACGGTAAAGAATATCAAATGCGCTTTGCCCACGGTGACGCGGTTTCTCCACTAAAAATGATCGGCGAAGTTAAAGGTAAAAAAGGAACGCAAGTTACCTTCCACCCTTCCGCCCAAACTTTTAACAACGTTCTCGAATTCAGTTATCCAACTCTCGAGCAACGTCTGCGCGAGCTTTCTTTTCTTAACTCCGGCGTAAAAATTATTCTCAAAGATTTACGCGAAGAAGAGCCGAAAGAATCAATTTTATTCTACCAAGGCGGCGTTGAGGCTTACGTAAAATATTTAGACAAAAGCAAAAATCCTGCCCACCAAACTTTAAGCGTGATCGCCTCCGACAAGTCCACCGGCATCAGCATGGAAGTTTCGATGCAATGGAATGACAGCTACCACGAAAATATTTTGTGCTTCACTAACAACATTCGTCAGCGCGACGGTGGCACGCATTTGGCTGGCTTGCGTTCTGCTCTTACTCGCACAATTAACAATTACGCCTCAGACAATAAAATTTTCAAAAAAGAGAAAATTGTTCTGACTGGTGAAGATGTGCGCGAAGGCTTAACTTGCGTGCTTTCAGTTAAAGTTCCTGATCCAAAATTTTCTTCGCAAACCAAAGATAAATTGGTTTCAAGCGAAGTTAGAACCTTCGTTGAATCAGGCGTGAATGACAAACTTGCGCAATGGTTTGAAGAGCGCCCTGCCGATGCACGCATCATTGTTGGCAAGGCAGTTGAAGCGGCGCAAGCACGCGAAGCGGCACGCAAAGCGCGTGAAATGACGCGCAGAAAATCCGTCCTCGAAGTCTCAAACCTTCCTGGAAAATTGGCTGATTGCCAAGAAAAAGACCCCGCTCTTTCTGAACTTTTTATCGTTGAAGGAAATTCAGCGGGCGGCTCAGCGAAAGGTGGTCGCAACCGTAAATACCAAGCCATTTTGCCAATCCGCGGAAAAATTCTAAACGTCGAGCGCGCCCGTTTCGACAAGATGCTTTCTTCCGTTGAAATCGGCACAATGATTACCGCGCTTGGCACGGGAATCGGCGAACAAGATTTCGATCCGTCAAAAGTTCGTTACCACAAAATAATAATAATGGCCGATGCCGACGTTGACGGTTCTCACATCAGAACTTTGCTTTTGACCTTCTTCTTTCGCCACATGCCGAAGCTAATTGAGTACGGCTTCCTCTACATCGCCCAGCCCCCACTTTACAAAGTTAAAAAAGGTTCGAGTGAAGTTTATTTGAAAAATGAACAAGCTTGGCAGAGTTACATTGTCGACAACGCCCTAACCAACGCCATCTTAAAATCAAAAGCTGGAGACAGAGTTGGTGCCGATCTGCACGATTTCGTTAGCAAGCTCGGAAAGTTTAATCACTTAATTCAAGGCTTGTCGCGCGTGATACAATCTGACGTTGCTGAAAATTTAGCTTTAGCCGGAGCCTTCGACAAATCTTGGATGAAAGACGCCGCCAAATCGAAAGACTTGCTAACAAAAATCGAAAAGATTTTCAAGAACACGTCAGGTGGCGAGGAGGTCTTGTGGAAAGCTCGAATCACTGAAAGCGAAGACATTGAAATAACCAAAGAAACTCGAGGCGTCACAACCCCTTACTTGGTAAAATATTCTTACTTCAACCTGCCAGAAGTTTCTGCAATCGCACAAATAGCCGAACAAATTCTCAGCGAATTCAGTGACGCCGTAAAATTTATTCGCGGTGAAGATGAGCGCGTTGCTCACAAGCCAATCGAACTAATGAACATGATTTTAGAGGCCGGTAAAAAAGGCGTCACGATTCAGCGCTTCAAAGGTTTGGGTGAAATGAACGCCGAACAACTTTGGGAAACAACGCTTGATCCTGCGAATAGAACTTTGTTGCAAGTGAAGGTCGATCAATATGACGAAGCCGATCAAACTTTCTCAACTCTAATGGGAAATGTGGTTGAGCCGCGTCGCGACTTCATCCAAGATAATGCGCTTAAGGTCGTGAATCTCGACGTTTAAATAAATCACTACAGTGTCATGCCAAGCCCTGTCGAAGCATGACGCTCTCTCCCCAGCAGAATTCTTGGCAAACAATGAATTTTTACGCAGACGCAATTGAGTCTCTCAAAGAAAAAACCCTTTACCGCAAATTGGTTGAGTCGGACGTCACCTACAAAAACCTGATCTCCTTTGCTTCAAATGATTATTTTGGCCTGTCGCAAAATGCCGCGGTGAAAAAAGCAGCAAGAGATGCGATTAAGAAATACGGGGTCGGATCCGGCGGCTCGCGCTACATTACCGGCAATAATTCTCTCTACACAAAATTAGAAAAAGAAATCGCGCGAATTAAAAAATGCGACGAGGCGATTGTCTTTTCTTCCGGCTACGCTTGCGCGATTGGCGTAATTCCCGCATTAGTTTGCGACGGAGATTTAATCGTTGCTGACCGCCTAATTCACACCAGCTTGATTGACGGCGCAAAACTTTCTGGCGCCAGAATGATGCGCTTTTTGCACAATGACGTCGAGCACGCGCGGAGGATTTTAACAGAGAATCGTAGTAAGTTTAAGAAATGCCTGATTCTCACCGAGACAGTGTTTTCAATGGATGGCGACTTAGGAAGGATTGAGGAATTACTAAAATTAGCCGAAGAATTCGACGCGATTTTAACCTCTGATGCGGCACATGATTTGTTTCTGCAAGATTCTAGTCACGAAGGAGGTGAAGAATCTCAAGAGCCCAGTTTACGAGATTCTTCGCTTAAGCTTGGGATGCCCTCTGCAGGAATAAAGCACTTAAAACTAGGCACGCTTTCCAAAGCCGTCGGCACGCTTGGCGGATACGTTGCGGGCGAGCAAATATTAATCGATTACCTCCGCATTTTTGCCAAGCCCGTAATCTACTCAACCGCCCTTCCCGCCTCTATTCTTGCTGCCTCAATCGCCTCACTAAAAATAATCGAAAATAAAAATCTCGGGAAAAATCTCGGGAAAAGCATTGGTAAAAAAGTTCTAAAAAATGCCGAGTATTTTTGCGATTTAATGGGCCTGCCAAAACCCCAAACCGCAATCGTTCCAATCATTCTTGGCGACAATCAGAGAGTCGTAAAAATCGCCGCAAAACTTGAAGAGCTGGGCTTCTTAATTTCTGCCATTCGCCCACCTACGGTTGAGAAAAATAAGGCGCGACTACGTATTACTTTTTCTTCCGAACACAAAAAAAATCAGATCAAAAAACTGGCAGAAATTTTAAGCAAAACCCTTAAAATTTTATAAAAATCGCCAATCCATTTTTGGCTCTAAATTCAAGCGGTAAGTTATTTTTGTTTCTGGTGTAAAGAAAAAATTACGCCGCAATCGCTGAACTCTTTCTCGAAAAAGGCACGAAAGTAGAATTTTGCACCGCGGTGCAAAATTGGCTTTTACCCAGCAAAATCAACCCTCGAATTATGAAAATCGTCCTAAATGGCTACCAAAAAATTCTAACGCAGGTTCAGAAAGAAATTCAAAAAACTGAGAAAAATATTGTTCAGACGGTTAATCGACAAAAGGTCGAAATGTGTTGGCAGATTGGAAAAATAATTGACCAGCATTTGTTAAAAAATGACCGAGCTGAATACGGAAATCATTTTTTTCTACGACTAGCGCAAGACGCAAAAATTGCGGAACGAGCACTCTACCAAATGCGAGGCTTTTACAAAGCCTACCCAAAATTACCGAAAGACGAAAAAGGCCTAAACTGGAGCCACTACCGCAACCTCGCGACAATAAAAGACGAGGAGCAACGCAAGCAATTAGAAGACCTAACGCTGACAGAAAATTTAGACAGCAATGCGCTGCGTCGCACAATTAAAAAATCAAAACCAAGGAAGGGACAAGCTAAGAAACTCCGCGTAACTCGCGGAAAAATTTCCACCTACACATTCACCAAATCCGGCGAAATCGATTTGGGTTTCAATATTTTTCTCGAGAAATCTTTCGCCAAT
Source organism: Rhizobium sp. Q54 (assembly GCA_945871805.1). Lineage (GTDB taxonomy): Bacteria > Pseudomonadota > Alphaproteobacteria > Rickettsiales > UBA1997 > UBA2645. The sequence goes on from CAMBXE010000026.1 coordinate 4,265, forward strand.
CTTCAACAAGTTCGAGAATCCAAGGGTGGTGAATACACTTACAAAGCAGAGCTAGAGCGCGTTGTCGACGGCGACACAATCCACGTAAAACTTGATTTAGGATTTGGAATTAAGCACCGGGAGATTTTGAGACTTGCGAAAATTAATGCGGCAGAGGCGGAAACTTCCGACGGGAAAAAAGCCACGGCGGCGCTGAAAAAAATTCTAAAAGACGCACCTTTTTTAATCGTCAAAACCAACAAAACTGATATTTACGGTCGTTACATTGCTGACGTATTTTTTGGCGAAGGCAGTGAGAAGGAAGTGGCAGAGGGTGGGGAATATTTGAATCAACTGTTGCTCGACCGTGGGTTGGTTGAGATTTACTAAGCTCACGACGCCAATGCACACAACAATTTTTACCACAATCATTGAGCGGAAGACTGCTGGGGTTGCATTTAAAAAGTTGATTCCTACTTTCCGCGACCTGTTTTTCGTCTAGAAAAATTCTTACTTTACTAACTTTCTAACCGAAGCTGGCATCCCAATATTCCCCGGGACTGCTCTAGGCTTCACACTCTCCTTACAATGACTAATAAAATACACGCTATAGAGCATCAGGATCTTCCTTTTGCCCAAGAAAACTTTGCTGAACTTTTCGAAGAATACGAACAAGACAGTCAAAAACTTGTTGAGGGCACTGTTGTAAAAGGCGTAATCGTTGGCATTACCGACAAAGGTGTTGCCGTTGATATCGGCGCTAAATCAGTCGGATTTATCGACATCATGGAATTCAAACGCGATGGCGAAATCAATGAAGGAGACGTCGTCGACATCTTCTTGGAACGCATCGAAAACAGAAGAGGTGAGCTTATCATCAGCCGCGACAACGCTCGCCGCTACATCAATTGGCATTTCCTGAAAAACTGTCTCGAAGACAAAGTTATTGTTGAAGGCACGATCATTGGTCGCGTTAAAGGCGGCTACGCTGCTGATATTAATGGGATCATTTGCTTTTTGCCGCGCAGTCAAGTTGATACCGTTCTTCTTTCAGACGACGAGTTCCTCATCAATAAAGTTGAAAAATTGCACGTTCTTAAAATCGACGAACTTCGTGGTAACGTTGTTGTTTCGCGTCGCGCTGTTCTTGAAGGGCAACGTAACGTCGAAAAAGATAAAGTTCTCGCTACAATCAGAGTTGGTGACGCTCTAGACGGTATGGTTAAAAATATTACTGACTACGGTGCATTCGTTGATTTCGGCTCATTCGACGGTCTTTTACATTTAACTGACATCTCTTGGTGCCGCGTTAAACATCCTTCTGAAGCTCTTAAAGTTGGTCAGCAAATTAAGGTGCAAGTCATCAAATATGACGAAACAACTAAGCGCGTTTCTCTTGGCATGAAGCAACTCCAAGAAAATCCTTGGTCTTCGATTGCACAAAGATACCAGGTTGGCTCAACTCTAAAAGGTAAAGTTACTAACATTACCACCTACGGCGCTTTCGTTGAAATCGAACCAGGCATCGAAGGTCTAGTTCACGTTTCAGAAATGAGCTGGTTAAAAAACAATTCTTCTTCAAACAAAGGGATCGTTGCCGGACAGGAAGTTGACGTAATGGTTTTGGATGTGAATTCAGAAAATCATCGTATCTCTCTTGGCATGAAACAGTGCGAGAAAAATCCTTGGCAGGCATTCTCTGAGAAGCATAATGTTGGTGATGTTGTTGAAGGCACCGTAAAAAATTACACTGAATTCGGCTTGTTCATTGGCTTCGACAGTGGAGTTGAAGGTCTAGTTCACATCTCTGATGTTGGCGGCTTAGGCACTGCAGAAGAAAACGTAAAACAGTTCAAAAAAGACAGTCTGATCAAAGTTGTTATCCTTGGCAGCAACTACGAAAAAGAACGTATTTCCCTTGGGCACAAGCAGCTCGACAATCCAAACTTACAAGCTGAATTGAAAAAAATTCATGAAGGTGCGATCGTTTCTTGCGTCGTCATTGGCGTGAAAAAAGACTTCGTTGAAGTTGAGCTTGATATTGGCCTCAAGGCAATCGTCAAAAGACTTGATCTCTCTAGAAATAAGCAAAACCAAAAAACTGATAAGTTTGAAGTTGGCGATCGCGCTGAAGCGAAAGTTATGCTCTTCAATCAGGCTAACGGTAAATTGCTTCTATCGATCAAAGACATGGAAGATGAAGAGCAAGAAGCTCATCTTTATTCAGAAGACGGTAGCAGCGGAACAACAATCGGCTCACTTGCCGGTGATGTTTTGGGATCACTCAAAACCACTGACTAATCATGTCTAGCAACGATCACCTCGCCGCTCTGATTTATCTCAAAAATAAGGTTCATAAATGGAAGAACCTTGCCCTCCTGTTTGGAGTTTTTGCTGTGATTATTTTGCTAAAAGCAACTTTTGGCAGCAGCTTAACCAACAGTGCGATTGAAAGCGATTACATCGCCGACATCAAAATCGAAGGCATTATTTTTGAGAATGAATTCAGAAGTGAGGTGCTCGCTGAATTAGCCGCAGACCACTCTGTAAAAGCAGTAATCGTAAACATTAACAGCCCCGGTGGTGGAATCGTCGGCAGTGAAATGCTATTCAACGAACTGCGTGCAATCGCTGCAAACAAGCCGATCGTAGTCGTAATGGAATCGCTCGCTGCTTCTGGTGGCTACATGGCCGCAATCGCTTCTGACCACATTATCGCTTACAACGGCACCTTAACCGGATCGGTTGGGGTATTAATGGAATCGCCCGAAGTCACTGATTTAGCTCAAAAACTCGGAGTAAAATTTAACACTTACAAATCCTCTCCACTCAAGGGCGCTCCATCGATGTTTGAAAAATCAACTCCGGCAGTGGATAAGGTTATCAAAGATTCAATTAATGACTCTTATCAATTTTTCTCCGGATTAGTCCGCGAAAGAAGGGGGGATCGCCTTAGTCCCAAATTTATTAATGAAGCTCTAGACGGAAGGGTGTTTACGGGTAGACAAGCTCTAGCCGCTGGATTAATTGACGAAATCGGCAGCAAAGATTCTGCTCTTTCTTACCTCGATACCAAGAAGGTAGATACCAAAAAATTGCCCGTGCACAAAATAGAAATCACCGAGAAAGAGAATAAAATTCTTGATCGCTTCTTTGGACTCATTCCATTTTTTGACGGAGCGCAAAGTAAAAATTCCAACCACAAATTAATGGCGGTAATGCAGTAGTTTAAATCACTACAGGCAGTCGGCAGTTTTAAATTTGCTATTTAATATTCGATAATTAGGTTGCCTCGCCTCCTTTGTTTTCTAGGACGGAAGGCAGTTTAACTAAGTTTAATTTTTCCCCCAACAACCAATCATTTTATGACTAATAACAACGAGATTTTTGACAGAGTAAAAAAAATCATTATCAACCACTTAGGCGTTGAAGAAGTAAAAGTAACTGAAGTAGCAAGCTTTATTGATGATCTAGGCGCAGATAGCCTTGACCAAGTTGAATTAGTAATGGCATTCGAAGAAGAATTCGGAATCGAAATTCCTGATGAAGCCGCTGAAAAAATCACAACTGTGGGCAGCGCGACAAAATATATTTCTGAAAATATGTAATTGAGGTCACAAGCCTTAATTAAAAAAGCCCCCGAGAAGCAATTCTCGGGGGCTTTTTTTTGCCTAAATTATCCCTCTTTTGTTACCTTGTCACTCTATCTTGTCGCTCAGGCGCGCATCTGAATCAATGCAGAGACTGTGTGGTCTGAAACAAAATACTTGCGACGCCAGATAGACCTTCGCATGCGCAAGGGAGATGAGGAAGAGAACTACTGGATTAAATCTAAACAAGTAAACCGATTACGAATTAATTTCGCATTAACCACGCAATCTTGGTATTGCTGACTCGAAAGCCCCAGCGACCTCGCTGAAGTTTTGATTTTAAAATGCGCAAAAATTTCTTTTAGACGCGATTCGTCGAGATGAATTTTTTGCAGCTCTTGCTTAAGTTTTTGCCAATCAACTTTTTTTGGTTTCAGGGTTAATTTCTGTCTGTACTCCTCTTCACATTGCTTAGCAATTTTTACAGAAAAGAAGTCGCCCCGACTCTTCGACGAGCTCTGGAGTTGAATGGTCGGGATGACGCTCTGTAATAATTCTTTCTGCAGTCGAGCACTTGTAAGTGTAGTCACCGCAATCATCTCGCCATGTAATTTTTTCTCGGCGATTTCTGGATATTTCATTTCAATTGCATGAGCAATTAAATGCTCTGATTGGCTCGCTGGATAGGATCCTCCAGCCATTGTCATCCCCTCGCCCGAAAGCAACAAGATCTCCATCAAAAGTTGTAAAAATTCTTCGTCTCGTAAAGAAAATTTACGAAAATTTTTAACAAAAAACTCCATTTTCTCACGCAAAAGTTCGAAGGGTTTATTATTAAATTCCGTCCCCAAAAACTTGTGCGACAAATACCAATCGAACCAACAAGAGTAGAAACATAAAGAGTCGCCGATGCCGGCCTTTATTAGCCTCAATGGCGCTGATTTTAAAATTCTTAAGTCATAAAAAACCGCTTTGGGTAATGTTGCGGGTAAAGTTTTTTTGTGACCAAGAATCGTGATTGAGGCATTTTTTGACAAATAGCCATTCATCGAAGGAGCTGATGCAAAAACAGTGTAGGGAATTTTTTTTTGAGCCGAAGTAAACTTGCACAGATCGTTAATAGTGCCGCTTCCCAAAGCTAAAATGAAGTCACAATTTTTTATCGCCTTAGCAATAATTTTGAGATTATTTTCGTTAGGCTTTGGATCTTCCAAAAATAAATTTTTCTTATGTTTTTCCAAAAAATTTTCAGGAAAAAACTTCTGACAATTTTGCCAAATTTTTTCGTCGGTAACGAAGAGTGTATTTGTCATTCCAAAAATCTTGTGAGATAAAATTGCCTTTCTACCTTGCGCCGCCCCTAATTTAACAGATCTAATCACATTTTTTTTAATGGAAAATCTTCAATTATTTTTACTCGTTTTGCAGGTAATCATTGCCGTTGTAATGGTCCTTTTAGTTTTGCTGCAAAAATCTGACGGCGACTCTTTAAGCGGTATTGGTGGTGGCTCTGGTGGTTTAGGTTCGGCAATTTCAAGCAAGGCAACTGCGAATGCTCTAAGCAAAATCACCATGATTTTAGCTGCCCTCTTCATGTTGAACTGCTTGATTCTCGCCTCTCTCTCCAATGCATCCAACAACGCATTAAAAGACGATCTTGAAGAAGTAATTCAAGAGCAAGAAAACACCGCAACTCCAACAGTACCTAAGGTTCCTCCAATCCAATAACAACAAATGAAAACAACAGCTCTTAACGAAACCCATCGCTTACAAGGTGCAAAAATGGTCGAGTTCGCCGGCTATGATATGCCAGTTCAATATTCAGACGGAATGTTGAAAGAGCATGAATGGACACGCGGAGGCAATGTCGGAATTTTCGACGTTTCACACATGGGACAATTCATCGCTGAAGGTGCGGAAGTTGTAAAATTCTTGTCATACATTACTCCAACAGATTTTTCTTTAAGCACTCCAGCTCTAGCGAAATACACGGTTTTGACCAATCCAGAAGGCGGAATTATTGATGATCTTATCGTCACCAAAATCACCGACACAAAATTCTTTATCGTGCTCAACGCGGGCTGCAAAGAAAAAGATGAGGCTTGGATTCGTAAAAATTTACCGGCAGGAATTTCTTTCACTGAACTTGCTGATCGCGCACTTATCGCTATTCAGGGCAGCAGAGCAGAAGAGGTCCTCAACGGATTTTTAGCTTCAGGAAATTTAGCTGAATTGCCCTACATGAATGTCGGCACTTACAAATTTAAGAATGCTGAAGAAGTTTTTATCGGTCGCACCGGCTACACTGGCGAAGATGGCTTTGAAGTTTCGATCAAAAATTCTGCTGCGGCACAATTTTGGCTTGACATGTCGGCGCAAGATAGCGTGAAACCAATTGGCCTAGGCGCTCGCGACTCGCTTCGTTTGGAGATGGGTTACCCGCTTTACGGTCACGATTTAGACGACACAACTTCACCAGTCGAAGCCGCGATTGGTTGGGTAGTCAGCAAATCAAACACAAGTTTTATCGGCGCGCAACGAGTCCTTAAAGAAAAAGCTGAGGGCGCAAAACGTAAAAGAATTGGGGTTAAATTGCTTGATCGTGGTATCGCCCGCGAAGGCACCGAGATTAGAAAAGATGGTAAAAAAATTGGCGTTTTAAGTTCTGGCGGATTTTCGCCGAACCTCAAAGTTTCAATCGGTCAAGGCTATTTCGAAACAGCTTCAGCTAAAGTTGGCGATGCTGTATTTGCGGTAGTAAGAGATCGTGAAATCCCAGCAATTCTAACTTCGCCACTGTTTGTCGAAGCCAAAACCAAATCAGTTAAAAAGTAATTCAGCCACCCTGAGCCTATCGAAGGGTGGATTATCAGATTTCCGTCATGCTTCGACAGGCTCAGCATGACTCGTTAAATAATTATTTTATGAAATTTACCAAAGACCACGAATGGATCAAAGTTGAAGGCGATGTCGCTACAATCGGCATCACTGATTATGCCGCCGAAGCTCTAGGCGAATTGGTTTACGTCGAACTGCCAAAAGTTGGAAACACCTACAGCAAGCACGACGCCTTTGCCGTTGTAGAATCTTCTAAATCTGCAAGTGACGTTTACATTCCGGTTGCTGGAGAAGTTATTGACGCAAATAATTCCCTCACTTCTCAACCAGAATTAATCAATAACTCAGCTTTCACCGATGGCTGGATCGCTAAAGTTAAAATGAGCAATCTCGCTGATTTAGACGAAACAATGGATGAAGCTGCTTACAAAGAATTTTTGAAGAATAGCTAAAATAAAAATATCAGCATCAGAACGAATAACCGTCATTTCTCAAAAGAAGTGGCGGTTATTTTTTTAAACCCAGATCCGTCATTAGAATTGCGACAGTATCTCGCTAAGCCTTAATTCTATTAGTCTCGGACGAGCACCGTACCGGAAGCGTAGCATGCATACGCTAACGGAGAGGAGCAGAGAACGAGGCTAATAGAATTAGGGGTTAGTAGAGATAATGGCGTAATTCTAATGACGGATCTGGGTTAAAATTTGTAGAGATAACTCAGAGTAGTTCCGATGAGTGCCCCGCTATTTCCATCCTCTTTAATGTTAGCACGACTCACATCAATGGTGAAGTTGTCCGTAAATTTGTAACCTATCGAAAATTGAACTTGGCTTCCAGAGATTTTCGATGATGTCTGTGGTTGATCAATAGTGCGCGCAACCACTGAAGCGCTGGCGGTCCAAGCACTATACTTGCCGATTAAAGCCATTGTCGCGTAACGCGCATTGCGCCCAGTTTCACCGCCAAAATTTCCAATGCTAACCAACTCAATAAAAGGAATCAGCGAGGTATCGCGACTAACTTTGTAAAGATACTCCGAGCCCACAACGCGAGCAACTTCCCGTGAGCGACCTTCAACTTTTCCAACTGCAAGATTTCGGTAACCAAAATTGTAAAACAAATTTTCAATCCCAAATAAATTTTTTCCTTCCATGGAGAGCGAGTAAGAAGACAAGGCCCCGCCATTACCAGCAACTCTATTACTGCTGCTAGCAACACCGCGTTTGCGAAGAGCGCTATTACTTAGGCCGGTAGTATCGTTCATGAATGTGTTAAAGGTAATCTGACTTCCTTCGAGCAATGCAGTTATACCCGCTCCGAGCTTCTCCCTCAAATTATAATCTTCGTTAAATTGCGAAGCGAACACCCCAATTCTTTTTGATTTACGCCAAGCCGTTCCAAAGGTTGGATCAAATTTTCCAGCAAAAAATCGCAGGTCATCATTCTCAAAATTTAGCTTCAACTCTTCAACCAAAAGAGACTCTTGACCAACGCTTAAAGCGCCGCGATCTGACTGCAAAAAAGTTCTGTATCTTTCTGGATTTGCTGAATCTCGCGTAGTTAAAACATTGTTTGGTTGCAGGCGCCACTGGGTTTTTGTTGACCAATTGCGATTAAAATTTAATGCGATGTTTGGCTCGATGTAAATAAATCCATTATTTGGCGAGACCCCTTCTTTAGTGGTTGAAATCACTCGATCAGCTTGCATCTGCATTAAAACATCTCCCGAGACATTGGGAAATTGCTTTGGCGCTTCCGCATAAAGCGCACAAGGAAATAGCAAGAAAATCGCTAAAAGCTTTTTCATAAATTAAACCTTAGGAAGTATTACGGTTACAGACGTGCCAACATTAATCTCGCTGTCGATTACAATTTCGCCGGCATGCATTTCAACAAAATGCTTAGTTAAATAGATTCCAATTCCAGTGCCAGCAGTGGTAGCGGTATTTTTAGCGCGAAAAAATTTCTTGCCAACGCTTGAAACATCTTCTTTTGGAATGCCGATGCCTTGATCAATCACGCGCAGTGCGACTTTTTTGTCATTTGATTTCGCCAGAATCTTCACCGTTGAATTATTTTTCGAATATTTAATGGCATTGGCGACGATATTGGTAATTGAATGATCGAGTAATTTTGAATCACCATTAAATTCATGATCAATCTCATCAAGTCGGCAAATAATTCTTATATTTTTGCCAGCCGCCAAAGTAGAACTTTTTTCAATAATCTCGTCGACAAGATTCTTAAAATTGAATGGGCTACGTTCGAGTTTTATTGCATTTTCGCCGCTCTCAATTTTTGCTAAATTTAGAACACTGCTGATTAGTCCATTCATGCGCTGAACCCCGCCCTTGATGCGCTCCAGAGATTTACTCAGTGACTCATCCGCAATATTATAATTTCTGATTTTGCGCTCAACTAATTCACGCGTGCTATCAATTATTTGTAGCGGAGTTTTGAATTCATGAGACATAAGGGCGACGAATTCATTCTGCATCTTCCGCATTTCCTTTTCATGCTTGAGTGCTTCGCGTAGCTGAATCGTCTTTTCCATCATCGCGTGATTACTAATCATCACGCGATCAATTGAATTCGAGCGATCAAGCGCGATTGAAAATTGATCAGAAATAGTTTCGACCAACTCAATTTCATCCTCTAGCCAAATACGCGGACTAGATTGCAGAATGTAAATTCCGCCATTAATTTTGCCGTTAAAAGTTGTAGTTACGGCAATTTGCGAACGGATTGAGAACTCGCGCCAAATTTCTTCGATTGGTAAAAAATTATGATCGGCGGCAACATCTTCAACTATAGTAACTGAAGATTTTTTTACCTTATTTCCGAATCTTTCGTAAAATTTATTTTGAAAATTTAAATATTGTTCGAAGGCTTTTCCATCCAGAGAAGGCCTGCTTAGACTACCTTGATGCTCAACTTTAAAATTAATCACACCATCGTGGCGATCATGAATCACGCAACGATTTACCTTTAAATGCTCAGTTAAAATCTTGGCAATATTTTGCGCAATTTCTTTGATTGGAAAATCAGAAATAATAAAATTCGCTACCTCACGCAACACCTTTTCGCCCAGCAATCTGCGCTGCAAATTTCTAAGCAAAACTTCATTTGAAGTCGTTTCAATCCGATCAAGAATTTGAACTTTTTCAAAAGTAAAAATGGAATATTGGCGATCTTGCAATTGACCAAAGCCACTTGGTATAAAATCAATCTTAACCCTTGATTTACTTGGCTCTGACTCGCGATTGGAAATATTTACAATCACTGAAGATTGATGGCGGTCCTTAATCGCTTTGATCAAGCGAACGTACTCGATATTATCTTCAGAAGAGTAATCGAGATCAAAATCATCGAACAGAAAATCGTAACTTTTGCCGATCAAATTATCTTCACTAACTGCAAAAATTTCATAAAATTTTTGATTAGCGTAAACCACAGAAAGATAGTTCGGATTCTTATCTTTAGCCTCACACAACATCGCCGCTTCTAGCTTCTCATCTAAAGCTGTCTTTAAAAAATGTGTAGAATCTTGTTCAGATTTCATTTTTTCTTTCGGCTAAATCTCGTTCTTCCAGTGGTTTTTTTCTGAGCCGCTTGAACGATTAAATCAACCGCACGATTCAAACCGATTTCCAAAATATTATCTTCCTTAACCGAAGTGAATTTTTTGTCGTGCAGCAAATAAGGACCAAATGGTCCGATATTAGCGACTATTTTTTCTCCAGTTTCTGGATGAATTCCAACTTCACGTGGCAAAGTCAGTAAGTCGGTTGCAGTTTTTAAATCGATCGTGTTTGGATCAAGATTTTTTGGAATCGAAATACGTTTTGGTTTTTTTACTTTTGGTTTTTTCGCTGGTTTTTTCGCTGGTTTTTTTTCTGGCTTCTTAGTGGATTTTTTTGTCGATTTTGTTTCAACTTTTTCTTCAATTTTCGTTTCCACTGCAAGCTCGCTTCCAGCCAATTCCAAGTAAGGCCCGTAAGGCCCTAATTTTACCATTACTTCATAACCAGTTTTTGGATCTACACCCAAACTTCTCGGCTCAAATTTTGGTTTTTTAGTTTCTCCATCTTCACCAACAACATCAGCATCCTTGTCGAAAAGCTGCATCGTATATTTGCATTCAGGATAGCCCGAACAACCGATAAATGCGCCGAATTTACTAAGACGTAAGCCAAGTTTTCCAGCGCCGCAAGTTGGGCAAGAATCTTTTAAATTTCCTGCTTCATCGCGACCTAAAATATGCGTGCCAACTTTTTGATTTAGAACTTCTAGCACCTCGCCAAATGGCTTATCCATTACCGAAGAAGTGTTGCCGTGAAAATCTTTCCAGAATTTTTTTAGAAAACTTTTCCAATCCATTTTGCCGTTAGAAATAATATCTAACTCATCTTCCAAGCCAGCCGTGTAGCCGAACTCGACGTATTTCGCGAAAAATTCTTTGAGAAAAGTTGTGACGATTCTGCCGCGCTCTTCGGGGAAAAATCTGCGCTTATCTAACTTTACGTAACCACGATCTTGCAGTACCGAAATAATCGCCGCGTAAGTTGAAGGACGACCAATTCCAAGCTCTTCCAATTTCTTAACTAGACTAGCTTCTGAGTAACGCGGAAGTGGCTCGGTAAAATGTTGTTGCGGCTTTACTTCAAGCAAATCCAAAGATTCTTTTTCTTTAAGGTCAGGTAGCGCCTGCTTTCCTTCATTATCTTCGCCCTCACCTTCATCGCGATCTTCGTGATAAACGCGGTGAAAACCATCAAAACGAATTGTTGAACCAGTGGCTCGAGCCTTAGCGTAAGTAGGAGATGTGGCGATCTCTACAACTACTTGATCAAAAATCACGTCAGCCATTTGTGAAGCTAAAGTTCTTTTCCAAACCAAATCGTAAAGTGCAAATTGGCCTTCATCTAAATATTTTTTTACTTTTTCTGGCGTAAGAGAAAAGTCAGTCGGGCGAATTGCTTCATGCGCTTCCTGAGCATTTTTTACTTTGCTCTTAAATACGTTCGCCGCTTCTGGCAGATAATCTTTTCCGTAAAGTTTATTAATAGTTTCGCGAAGTTCGGTGATCGCTTCCGGAGTGATCGCAACCGAGTCAGTTCTCATGTAAGTGATTAAACCTTGCGAAGTGCCGTCGATCTCAGTTCCTTCGTAAAGTTTTTGCGCCGTCATCATCGTGCGACTCGCGCCGAATCCTAATTTACGTGCCGCTTCTTGTTGCAGTGAAGAAGTGGTGAAAGGTGCTTGCGGACGACGTTTTGCCTGCTTTTTAGTGATCGACAAAACTTGGTATTTCTTAGCATCTAAAAGCTTCTTGATGTCTCCCGCTTGCTTCTCATTTACAACGGTAAATTTTTCTAACTTCTTACCTTCAAGTTCAAAAATAGTTGCTTGAAATTGTGTTTTTTTTGCAGTCTCGAGATCTAATTTAATGTCCCAATATTCTTCACTTTTAAAAGCTTCGATTTCTTCTTCACGATCGCAAATCAGACGAAGAGCTACGGATTGAACGCGCCCCGCCGATCTACTTCCCGGTAACTTTCTCCACAAAACTGGCGAAAGATTAAATCCAACTAAATAATCCAAGGCGCGTCGAGCTTGTTGCGCATTGACTAAGTCCATGTCGATCTCGCGCGGCTTCTTAATCGCTTCTAAAATAGAATTTTTGGTGATGGCGTTGAAGACTACGCGCTCAACCTTTGTTACTGCTTTAATCGCCTTCTTCGCTTTCAAAACTTCAAGAAGATGCCAGGCGATTGATTCACCTTCACGATCGGGATCTGGCGCAAGAATCAGCTTACTGCAAAGCTTCGCGGCATCGACAATTTCTTTCACATGCTTCGATGATTTCGACGAAACCTCGTAATTCATGGCGAAATTATTATCAGGATCAACCGAACCATTTTTGCTCGGCAAATCACGAACGTGACCAAAAGAAGCTAAAACTTTATAGTCGCTACCCAAATATTTGCCGATGGTTTTTGCCTTGGCGGGAGATTCAACGATGAGAAGATTTTTCATTTGATAAACTTGTGATTCACCTTTCGACAGGCTTGGGGTGACCGTCATGCTAAACTTGTCGAAGCATAACTGATTAAATTTTAAACATTTCTGCGAACGATACGACCCTTACTTAAGTCGTAGGTGCTAAGCTCAATCTCAACTTTATCGCCTTTCAAAATACGGATTTTGTTTTTGCGAATCTTGCCTGAAGCGTGAGCAATAATTGAGTGACCATTTTCGAGTTCGACACGAAAAATCGTATTTGGAAAAACTTCCAAAACGACGCCATTCATGGAAAGAAGATCTTCTTTAGGCATTTAAAAAAAAGTTAAATTTTAAGGAATGGTGCGGCGACTTAGAATCCAAATTCTTGATTTGCAAGTTTTAGACTTCCCGAACCCCAAGAACGTGACATATCGCCGCCGTAAGATCGGAGCGGTTCAAAGTATAAAAGTGAAAGTCGTTTACTCCGGCATTGTGCAAAATTCTGCACAATTCTGTCGCCACAACTCCGGCGATAAGTTGGCGAGTTTCTTGGCGCTCATCGAGCCCTAGAAAAATTTTATCCATCCATTTTGGAATTTTTGCTCCGCACATTTTCGCGAAATGTTTTGTCTGCTTAACATTAGTAACCGGCAAAATTCCTGGCAGGATCGGAACTTCGATTCTCGCTTTCCGACATTTTTCGACGAAAGAAAAATAAGCATCGGCATCAAAAAAGAATTGGGTGATGATGCGACTTGCTCCCGCGTCTACCTTGCGTTTGAGATTATCGATATCTTCATCAAAACTTTTTGCCTCGGGATGTTTTTCAGGATAGCCGGCAACGGAAATTTCAAAATCGCCAATTTTTTTAATCCCTGCCACAAGTTCATTGGCATATTTGTAGCCATCTGAACGAAGCTGGTAATTTGCACTTGAAGCAGGCATATCGCCGCGCAAAGCGACGATGTGACGCACGCCAATTTCCCAATAATTTCGTAAAATTTCATCAATCTCATGTTTCGACGCCGCAATGCAGGTAAGGTGTGACGCGGGCTTTAGACTAGTTTCGTCGATGATTTTTTTTATTACTTCGTGAGTACGTTCACGCGTTGATCCGCCAGCGCCATAGGTCACTGAAACAAAATTCGGCTTCAGATTTTCCATCTTCAAAATCACTTCCCACAGCTTCATTTCCATTTCTTCCGTTTTTGGCGGAAAAAATTCGAAAGAAATATTGAGCTTGCGACCGCTGAGAACGGTGGATTCGAGATCGTTTTTGTAAGTTTTCAATTTGGAAAAGTTTTATGAACCGCGCAATAAGCTCTTATATTTGGCGTCGCCTCGAAGTCGATTGTTATTTTAAAAATCTGCTTCCCGGCTTAATCGCTGGAATATTTTTTAGCTCTGTCGGCACATTATTTTCATCGAAAGTTTTTACGTCGACTGGCAAAAGTGAAATCACCGGAACGCCCATTTTTGCTTCGAGATTTTTATCATTTGAACGATCTACTAGCGAAGCCTCAGCAATAATTTTTGCGCCGAATTTTCTGATTAATTCGTAAGTTTCGAGCGAGGATTTTCCAGTAGTAATCACATCCTCAACAACCAAAACGCGCAAGGAAGAATCAAGCGTGAAGCCTCGTCGCAACTCAAACTGACCATTCACTCTTTCGCAAAAAATCGATGGTAAACCAAGTTGACGAGCAAGTTCGTAACCAACAACGACTCCGCCCATCGCAGGTGCAACGACGATGTCAGCAAAATTCTCACCGAGACGTTCGATAATTTTCTTTGCCAACTCAGCACAAAGTTTTTCGGCCCTTTTCGGCTCCATCAAAACTCGCGCGCATTGCATGTAGGTATCAGAATGAAGACCTGACGAAAGAATAAAATGGCCTTTGAGAATGGCTTCCGACGCAGAAAATTCCTGCAATATTTCTTGTTGTTTTAGAGTCATAGTAGTTCAAATTTTGTAGACCCCGCAACAAGTGCGGGGTGACACTTCTAGAGTAGTTGTTCTAAAGTTTGTCACCTGGCACTTGTTGCGGGGCGACACTTCTAGATTACTCGCTCTAAAGTTTGTCACCTGGCACTTGTTGTAAGGTAACACTTCTAGAGTAGTTGCTCTAAAGTTTGTCACCTGGCACTTGTTGCAAGAAGACACTTCTAGAGTAGTTCTTCTAAAGTTTGTCACCTGGCACTTGTTGCA
>CAMBXE010000027.1 GCA_945871805.1 Rhizobium sp. Q54
TGAAATTAGTGAAAATGAGCTGAAATTAACTGAGCAGGCTCAACAATTTTCCAAAGCTCTAGAAGATCAGAATGCCTTATCGGAGGAGAAAATATTGAAGCAGAAATTGGAGATTTCTCAGCTTGAGGATGGATTGAATGAATTAAAAATATTAGGGGTAAAAAACGAAGAAGAGCTGCGGAAACTAACAAAAGAAGAAGCGGAAAATGTGTCGTCCCATGTGAAGATCGAGGTCTTGCGCGGCCTGATAGGAGAAGCAGAAATAAAGCAGTCGACTTTAGCCACAAAGTTAAGCGAAGCCGAAAAAGAACTAGCATTACAAAAAACTTTAGCAGCTGGGACAGAGAAAGAATTGAGGAAAGAATTATCTGAGCAGCTAGCTACAATTGATCAGAGCGACAAGAAAATCGCACTTCTAGAAGAAGCTAGGAAGGAAAAATTGAAGGGGGCAGTTAGTGGTCACGAACAACAACAAGAAGAACTGCTGACTCTGGAGAAAAAATTATTAGCTTTAGAGGCGAAATTAGCTGAGGCTACTTTAGCCAATGAGAAGAGTTTGTCAGAATTGATGATCGGGATTGAATCAAAAGAATTAATACTGGTTACTGCTGCGAGTTTTTCAGAAGAGTTAACTGCAAAGTATCTTCTGATCCAAAAAGAGATAAGTTCACAAAAAGAAAGCGCATCTCGGGCAGGGATAGAATCTGATAAAAAAATATCCGAGCAGTTATCTGTAATTGAGGGGATCGAGCTTGAATTAGGCCGTCTAAAAAAACCGGATACGGCTGGTAATAAGGAGTGGAAAACTCTGAGGCAGGCATTATCGGATTTAAACGAAGAGGCTAGAAATTTAACAAAACAGCTTTCTAAGAAAGGAGGTACAAAGGGTTCTGAGGCTGTGCTTAGTCAAGAAGGCAAAGAAGAATCGGAGAAAAAATTAAGTCTAAAATCAGATCTTGAAGATTCGAAAGATCCGGATGGCTTCAATATTGAAGGTATAAAAGAGCAATTTGAGGAAGTTAATAAGAACACCAAAGAAGGAGAACCTTTAAGAGATCCAGATTCTGAAGGTTCGGTTATTAGCTCTAAAGATCTGAAAGATAAGTTGATGGCGGAGTGGGAGGCGTCGAAAGAATCGACAAATGAGGACTGGTACAACTACAGCAAGATGATGCGCGTTTTTTACAAAGTAAAAAATCTTTACGTGGACCAGAACAAAGAACTTGAAAGTGATTTTAAGGAAGATGCCTATCAAACTGGTTTTGCACTAACTGGAGGAGATATAAAAATTCTAAAAAAATTTGGTAATGATGACTTGAAGAAGGGTTTTGAAAATGCAAAGTTTGTCATTTCGCTAATTCAAAAAGATGAATTGGAGAGTTTTTTTAAAGGATATGGTTTTAAGAAAGATAAGGAAGGGGGCCAAAAATATTCCGCCTTAATTCAAAGGTCGGATGGAGAGGATAAGTTTCATTTACAGATTGAAAAAGTATCGGAGACGCCCTCTTCAGAGGTATCAGCTCCAAAAAGTTCTTCGCTGCCGTTTATTTTAAAAAGGACTCCGCTTGTGCCAACTAAGTGAAGGCAATGAGTTGAGAGGGAGGGCGCGAACGTACAAAACTTCGTGTTAAATTCCTTTCTAGGCCAAATCCAATTTCAGCCCGCCTGTAAAAAATATGCTTAACCGAAGTGGGCATTCTGTCAAATTTTTTGATCCTGGTTTACTCGTAATAATTCTTAAAACCAGATCCGTCATTAGAATCGCTCCATTATCTCTACCAACCCTTAATTCTATTAACCTCGTTCTCTGCTCCTTGAGCAGATTTTTATTTAAAATTATACAAAGGAGTTAGTCGGATGCCAATCAAAATCCCTGATCACCTGCCGGCAAAAAACATTTTAAGTAAAGAAAATGTTTTTGTTATGGATGAGAGCGAGGCGTTTCATCAAGACATACGTCCATTGCGGATCGTTATTCTTAACTTGATGCCTACAAAAGAAATAACAGAAACGCAAATATTGCGATTATTAGCGAATACACCGCTGCAAGTTGAGTTTGTGCTGTTGCACCCCAAAACACATGCTTCAAAAAATACGCCCGCCGATCATTTGGAAGCCTTTTACAAAACATTTGACGATATTAAGCATGAGCGTTTTGATGGAATGATTATAACGGGGGCGCCAGTAGAGCAGCTAGAGTTTGAGGAGGTAAGTTATTGGGAAGAGTTGCGGCAAATTATGGATTGGAGCAAGAAATTTGTGACCTCAACGCTTCACATATGCTGGGCAGCTCAAGCCGGACTAAATCACCATTATGGCGTGAAAAAACATTTATTGGATAAAAAGTTATTTGGAGTGTTCCGACATAACGTCAATCGCAACAATGTTGTGCTTTTGAGAGGTTTTGACGAGGAGTTTTATGTACCACAATCCCGTCATACCGAAGTGCGACGCGAAGACATCGAGCGGATTGAGGGCGTTGAAATTTTATCAGAGTCTGATGAGGCCGGTGTTTACATCGTATCATCAAATGGCGGTAGGCAAATTTTCGTTACAGGCCATTCGGAATATGATCCATTAACGCTTAAGTTAGAATATGATCGAGATGTAGGTAGGGGCTTTGACATTGCTATCCCAAGAAATTATTTTCCCGACAATGATCCAGCGCAGATGCCAGTATCTAAATGGCGAGCACATGCAAATTTATTATTTTCCAACTGGCTCAATTATTATGTTTATCAAAAAACACCTTTTGACTGGAACATTTAAATGATAACGCATGCCAAGATTACCTTATGAATAAGATAAAAATAGAAAGCCGTTTAGCGCAAATAGGCTCTATCTCGGAGCCGGTTACCGGAGCCGTAAGCTTCCCCATTTATCAATCAACGGCGTTTCGTCATCCTCGCTTAGGTCAGAGCACGGGCTTTGATTATGCACGAACTAAAAGTCCAACACGCACAGTACTTGAACAGGCTATAGCTGAGCTCGAAAGCGGAGATGCAGGCTTTGCCAGCAGTTCAGGTATGGCTTCCCTTCAAACTATTTTTGCTCTTTTTAGTCAGGGAGATCATTTGCTTGTATCGCTTGATCTTTACGGAGGCACATATCGCCTGCTTGAAAAGGTAATTAGTCGATTCGGCGTGAATGCTACTTATGTTGACACAAATGATTTGGAAGCATTGAAGGCGAATCTTCAGCAAGGAACAAAAGCGGTTTTAATTGAAACTCCAACCAACCCGCTAATGATGATAACTGATTTATCAAAAGTGTGTGCATGGGCAAAAAGTTGCGGTCTTATTTCCATTGTTGACAACACTTTGTTAACGCCATTTTTCCAGCGCCCGCTTGAGCTTGGTGCTGATATTATCATTCACAGCGCAACTAAATACTTAGGTGGACATAACGATGTACTTGCAGGATTAATCGTAACCAAAGGGAAGGATCTCTCAGAGCGCATCGGCTTTTTGCATAATACGATAGGTGCCGTATTAGGACCTCAGGATAGCTGGTTGATGATGAGAGGAATGAAAACGTTAGCCCTTCGGATGGAGCGCCACCAATTCAATGCAATAAAAATGGCTTCGTTTCTTTCAAAGCATCCCATGGTCGATCAGGTTTACTACCCGGGCTTAGAAAGCCATCCGCATTACGATATTCAAAAATGTCAATCCTCTGGCAATACGGGCATTCTTTCATTTAAAATGAGGGATGCTCGCAGTATTGAACCAATTTTACGCAACATTCGTTTAATTGCTTTTGCTGAAAGTTTAGGAGGAGTTGAATCTTTAATAACCTATCCCGCCGTGCAAACACACGCTGACATTCCAGAAGAAATTCGCCGTCAAATTGGTGTGGATGATAGATTGTTACGTTTCTCTGTTGGGATTGAGCACATAGACGATTTGATTGCTGATGTTTCTAGAGCTTTCGATATTGCGCAAAATGAATTAGTGGCAAGCGTCTAACAACATCAACACTTAGAGCCATGGTAATCGAAGGCTCAATATCGCGTTCCTTATCTCCATAAATTCATATTTTTTTAACCCGGATCCGTCATTAGAATCATGACAGTATCTCGCTAACCCTTAATTCTATTAGTCTCGGACGAGCACCGCACCGGAAGCGTAGCATGCATACGCTGACGGAGCGGAGCGGAGAGCGAGGCTAATAGAATTAAGGGTTAGTAGAGATAATGACGTGATTCTAATGACGGATCTGGGTTAAGAAAATGAAGTGATCCAGCTCGAAAAAATGAGCTTGAGAGAGTAGCAAAGTTGATGATCGAGTTCGGCTTCTCAAATACCAGTTTTAAAGATTCTTTGCCGTAAGCTTTGCGAGCGAAATAAAATAAGAATTAAATCAATAGAGCATTGGGATTGGGTGGTAGATTTTTCACGGGCACTTTTAAAATCCAACCCTGCCAACCCCTGGCAACTTTAAGGCCGGATGAAGAAAATCTACGCCAAAGGACAGGCCAATAATGTTTATTTCGAGTCCTTCGACCAATCCTAAAATTATTCCAAACATTCCAAAAAAAGAAAATTGCACGCCGGTTTTTGACTCGGAAATCGCAAAAAATTTCACGCCATTTTTGTCGCAAAGCCAATCTTTGCCAATCGCATTGCTTGGCAGCGCAATTTTTAAATCGGGAATTTCGCGAATAACATGTGAGGCAAAAGTGTTACTGTTGGGACCGGGATAAGTGCGGTAAAATTTCTGGTAAGGATAAGATTTGGTCGCTGCTTGAATTTGCGGAATTAATTTTTCGGCTTTTTCACCCGTGGCAGAATAAATAATTTCTGGTCTTGCGTCAAACCAGCGGCGGTCTGGCTGGTCAAGCTGAGCCACCACAACTCCGTCGGCGCCAAAATAAGTGCCCCACAAAACCACTTGGTAAACTAAATAGCTTTCAGCGTTTTTTTCTTTGGTGGCAATCCAAGTGTGCTGACTGAATTTGCCGCGCCACGAATAGGCTTTGGCGCTGTAAAATTGCACTTGTGCTTCGGGCGTTTCTTGGGGCGGGGCCACTAAATTGGCGCTTTCACGACTGGCTTTGTCCCACGTGTTGGTTCCCGCTTTTGGATTAAAAAAAATCAGCGCAAAAGTAAAAAGAATCAGAAGCGAAAGAAGCATTTTTAATTTCGTGGCTTGAATTGATTTTAGAAAAATTTTTAGTTTGAAAGGGCCTGAATTCACAAATCGACGTCTAAACTTCATTTGAATCCAGATTTGTCAGAGGCGCCTTAATTCTATTAGCCTCGTTCTTCGCTGGGTTAAACATTAAACCTAAAGTGAAACACGTCCCCATCTTGCGTGATGTATTCCTTACCTTCTAGCCTTAATTTCCCGGCGTTCTTTGCGCCTTCTTCACCGTTACAAGAAATGTAATCTGGATAAGAAATTGTTTCAGCGCGGATGAAACCTTTTTCGAAATCAGTGTGAATTACGCCGGCGGCTTTTGGGGCAGAGCTGCCTTTTTTCAAAGTCCAGGCGTGGCATTCTTTTGGGCCAACGGTGAAGAAGGTTATTAATTCTAAAAGTGAGTAAGAATTTCTGATGATTTGCGCGAGGCCAGTTTCGTTGAGTCCGACTGATTCTAAAAACTCTTTTTTCTCTTCTTCGGTTTCAAGTGAAGCAACTTCTGCTTCGATTTGTGCGCAGATTTTTAGAACTTTGTAGCCATTCGCCACGCCGAATTCTTCGACTAGTTTTGAATATTTATTTCCAGCAAGTTCATTTTCTTTTAAGTTACAAACGAAGAGTTGTGGCTTAGAGCTGATTAGCTGCAACTCGCGTAGAATTTTTGCTTCTTCTTCCGATTTTATTTCTACTGAACGCGCTGCTTTGCCTTCTTTCAAAACTTCAATTACGCGTTTGGCGATTTCAACTTGGGCAGCGATTTCTTTTTCTTGTTTCGCCTTTTTTTCCATCGTTGGAATTCTTTTTTCTAAACTTTCGAGATCGGCGATAATGAGCTCAAGCTGGATTAATTCGATGTCGCGCATTGGGTCAACCAAACCTTCAACGTGAGTAATATTTTCATCTTCAAAGCAACGCACGACGTTAATAATCGCATCAACTTCACGAATGTGCGAAAGAAATTTATTGCCTAAACCTTCACCCTTACTGGCTCCGCGTACGATCCCGGCAATGTCGACAAATTCAATTTGTGCTGGAATTAATTCTTGTGAGCCGGCGATTTTCGCCAATTTTTCCATTCGTTCATCAGGAACATTCACGC
The DNA here is from genome assembly GCA_945871805.1 of Rhizobium sp. Q54. Taxonomy (GTDB): domain Bacteria; phylum Pseudomonadota; class Alphaproteobacteria; order Rickettsiales; family UBA1997; genus UBA2645. The sequence continues at coordinate 6,245 of CAMBXE010000027.1, forward strand.
GACCGATATTTGGCTCAATCGTGCAGAACGGATAATTCGCCGCCTGTGCCGCTGCAGTTTGCGTAAGTGCGTTAAATAAAGTTGATTTGCCGACGTTAGGAAGTCCGACTATTCCGCATTGAAGAGACATTAGTTTTTGATTTTTGATTTTAGATTTGAGATTCAGGGCACCCTAAAATCAGAAATCTAAAATCAAAAATCTAAATATGCCGCGCTTCGCACTAGCATTAATTCTTCTTCTTTCTTCCTGCCTTTTTTCAAAGCAAATTTCAATTACCGGCAAGGGCGATGTGCAACTTACGCAAGTTGATTTTGCTCAGTTGAATAATTGGGAAAATGACGATCACAAAAAAGCGTTGCAGGCCTTGATGCACTCCTGCAATAAATTTGCTAAAATGCCGCAGAGTCGCTTGATTGGCGGGCAGATTGGCGATATTCGCGTTGGCGATTTTCGTGATGTTTGCGATATTGCTGATCTCATTAAGAGCATGAGCAACAGTCAAACCAAGAATTTTTTTGAAAATTGGTTTCGACCTTTTGCCGTTGAAACCCGCGCAGGGAAAGGCACAGGACTATTTACCGGATATTACGAAGCCTCGCTTAATGGCAGCAGAGTTAAGACCGAAAAATACAAATATCCACTTTACGGCAAGCCGAAAGATTTAACTTCTGAGCCTTATTTGAGTCGCGCTGAGATCGAAGCCGGGGCCTTGAATGGCAAGGGCTTAGAGATTATTTACGTTGACGATAAAGCCGATCTTTTTTTCATGCATATTCAAGGATCGGGGCGAGTAAAATTGCCTGATGGCGCAGAAGTTCACGTCGCTTTTGCAGCGCGCAACAATCAGCCATTTAGCGGAATTTCGAGTTATTTGGTCGATCAGAAATATTTAAATCGCAGTCAGTTGAATTCCGAATCTGTGCGTAATTGGTTGAAGAATAATCCCGACAAGGCGGATGAAGCCATGAATATCAACGCCTCTTACATATTTTTTAAAATCACTGAAGGTGAATATATCGTCGGAGGGCATGGCGTACCACTTACTGCAGAGCGCTCTCTCGCTGTTGACAACGACATCATCCCTTACGGCATGCCGCTTTGGCTCGAAACAAATTTGAAGAAAAAAGACGGCTCGAAAGAAAATTATAATCACCTCTTCATCGCTCAGGATACTGGTTCAGCGATTAAAGGAGCAATTCGCGGCGACATATTTTTTGGTTATGGTTCGAAAGCGGAAGAGCTTGCTTCCTACACATCTTCGCAAGGTCGTTACTTTATTTTGTTGCCGGTGAATGTGGTAGAGAGATTGAGATAACTTTGCGTTATTACTCGATCCCTGCCTGCACGGAAATGTCTGGATGATTGGGTGCAGCTTCATCCCCGCACAGAAGTGGATTCAGGAAATCTCGAATAAAATTCCCGTCTCTCCGGAATTCCACCTCCGCCTCTTTCAAACTCTGACAAAGATTTTTTAGCGAAAATTTTTCTTCAAAAGCATTGCCGAAAGTTGGCATGAATTCTTCGTTGGATTTTTTACTTAAAGCCAGAAGTAGCGCCGAAATGCAAAGCCATGGATCGGCATCAGCAGCAGCTACGCGATATTCTAATCTTTTCCCACTCTCTGTCTTTTTGATACGAATCGCACAGGTGCGATTATTATTGCCGAAGCTCAAATTTACCGGCGCAGGAAATTTTCCTTTTTGAAAAATTTTACGATTTAACTCGCATCCAAAGCGCAAATAATCTTCTTTTTTTGGCGCAAAAAAAATCAGCATTTGGTTGGTGTAACCAAGTAAAGAATTAATCGAATTTTGGAGGGTTTTTTCGTTAGTTGCGAAAATATTTTTATCATTTGCGTCATGCAGCGAGATGTTGAACTGTAAGGCGCTGCCGCAATCATCAAGAAATGGTTGAGCGGCAAAAGAGGCGATTAAATTTTTTTCTGCAGCAAGATTTTTTACGAAAGATTTTTTCTCTTCAAGTTCCACGCAGAGCGCTTCTAAATCAGCAGTAAAATCAGTTTTAATTTCGATCTGTGTTTCGCCGCGTTCTTTCTCAACTTGCCAATTTTTCTGCTGCAACTCGACGATAAAATTCTCGACCTCACTTGTGCTTGCGCCAAGCAAAAAAAATTCCAACTCGCATCCGATTTTCACGGTTAGCGAGCTGGAATTTCGAAAATATTCGCGAGAATTTTTTAAGAGTTTTTCTTGATCCATTCGATCAAAGCCTGTTTCGGGAGTGATCCAACTTTAGTGTCGACAACCTTGCCATCTTTAAAAAGAATCAATGTCGGGATGCCTCTCACCATATGCTTTGAAGGCACTTCAGGATTTTCATCAACATTGCATTTGAAGACTTCAACCTTGCCCTCGAGATCTTTAGCAACTTCGTCAACGATCGGAGAAAGTTGGCGGCATGGGCCACACCAAGGCGCCCAAAAATCTACGAGCACGGGAAGTTTTGAATTAAGGACGTCTTGGGAAAAAGAATCGTCAGATGTTTCTTTGGTCATGTTTAACGGATATGGGTTGAAATTATTTTTAGAAAATTACGCGCACTGGATATTTAGCAAATTTTTTATCAGGTGAGATAATCACCATCCCATTATTTATGGCTTGCGCGATAATGAGGCGGTCGAAGGGGTCGGAGTGGATTTTGGGCAGCGAAAGTGTCGCTTCAATTTCTTCTGATTTAAGATTTAAGAATTCAATTCCACTACTGAGTCTTGTTTCTTTGAAGTAATTAATGATTGGGTTTTTTAAACCGGGGATTTGGTGTTTTGAGTGCTTCGCAGTGATCTCGATTTGTGAAATTATGCTAACGTAAGAGGTGCTGTTGTCGCTCATCAAAGCCTCTCTTGCTTTGGCAGAAAGCTGTTCTTGGTTGTTGGTTAGGACCCAGATGTAGCAGCAGGTGTCGAGCAAATATTTCATTTTTTCTTGCGGGTTTTTGTTTGGGTATTTTTTGGAAAAATATTGTTGGCGTAAAATGAATCAGTGATGTCTGGCGAAGTTTTATTAAAATCATCCGGCAAAATAATTTTGTCTTTGCAAGTCCCAAACTTAACTCGACTTTTTTGTGCCGACACAATCGGCTTTAGCTCGGCCACAGGCACGTTGTGGTTGCAGACGGTAATAACCTGACCTTTTTTAATGGCGAGATTGAGGTAGTAAGAGAAGTTAGTTTTGACTTCGCCAATGTTTACGGAAAGCATATTTTTTTAAATTGGTTAAGTTCTTAACCATGAGTTTGGTCAAGATCTTAGTCAAGAATTAGTAAATCATGAAACACACTCCACTCGCTGATTTAATTCGTCCTGAAAGCTTGTCTGACTTGATTGGGCAGGAACATCTTTTTGGTGACGAAGGAATTTTATCGCTGATTTCTGTGAGTAAAAATATTCCCTCACTGATTCTTTGGGGCCCGCCTGGAGTTGGAAAAACCACGATTGCAAAATCTTTGGCGAAAATTTTTGACGCAGAATTTGTTGCGCTTTCGGCGATTAATTCTGGGATGGCGGAGGTGAGAAAGGTGATCGACAGGGCGGCTCTTGTGCAGACTCGGGGCAACTTTCAGGCTGAGCTTGTCGAGGCCCGCGTGAAGAGTGGAAAAACACTTTTGATGATCGACGAAATCCATCATTTCAACAAAACGCAGCAAGATCTTTTTCTTCCGGCGATTGAAGACGGCACAATCACTTTGATTGGCACGACCACAGAAAATCCTTCATTTCATCTCAACGCCGCACTGCTTTCGCGTTGCAAAGTAGTGACTTTAAGAATGCTCGACGAAGTGGCTCTCACGAAAATTCTTGAGCGCGCAGAGAGGGTTTTGGAAAAAGAATTACCGCTAACAATAGATGGGCGCGAAGCCTTAGTTTCTTTGGCTTGCGGCGATGCACGTTACTTACTCAACACTTGTGAGATTTTATTTTCTCTCGCAACAAAAGAAAAAATTTCCGCCGAAAAATTACTTAAAATAATTTCCAAACGCGCGGCGCATTTCGACAAGAAAGGTGATTTCCATTTCAACTTAATCAGCGCCTTCCACAAATCTTTACGCGGTTCGAATGTCGATGCGGCCTTGTACTACCTGGCACGGATGCTCGAAGCCAAAGAAGATCATTACTACATTTTGCGTCGCCTTGCCCGTTTTGCGACAGAAGATATCGGTCTCGCCGATCCAAATGCCTTGCTGCAAGTAATGGCGGCAAAAGAAAATTATGATTTTTTGGGCAGTCCAGAAGGCGATTATGCTTTGTCTCACGCGACGATTTATTGCGCCACTGCGCCGAAATCGAATGCTTCTTACCTAGCGCACAAAGCTGCGATTGATGAGGCTTCACGCACAACCCATCTCTTGCCACCAAAAAATATTCTCAACGCGCCGACGAAAATGATGAAGGAGCAAGGCTTCGGCGAGGGCTATATTTACGATCACGACACGTTGCATTGTTTTTCTGGTCAGGAATTTTTTCCGGAAGAATTACAAAAAAAATCGCGGCAAAAATTTTACGAACCAAACGAAAGAGGGTTCGAGAGGGATCTTCAGAAGCGTCTGAAATACTGGGCTGAACTCAGAGATAAATTAAAAAATAAGTGATTAGAGCTCGGTACTATCTTGAGCTATTTTCTAAACATCACCTATCACGAAGCCTTGATCTAACTAGGTTTATAAAAAAGAAATTAACCTTCTCCCGCTAAGGATATCAGGAATTTTTCATCAATTTGTAAGTAATCGAATCATGCAGGGCACGAAAAGAGGCGTCGACGATGTTTTCAGAAACGCCGATTGTGGACCATTTTTTTCCGGTCTCGTCGGAAGATTCGATTTGCACTCGCGTCAAAGCTTTTGTTCCTGCGGCGGGAGTTAAAATTCTAACTTTGTAATCCGTCAATCGTACATTTTTTAAACTTGGATATTTGCGCGCGAGGCTTTTGCGCAATGCTTTGTCGAGTGCATTGACTGGCCCATTTCCTTCGGCAACAGACATTGTAATTTTGTTGCCGACACGAATTTTAATGGTTGCTTCCGAGGGTTTTCCCTGTTCGTCGAGCACACGAAATGAAATCAAATCGAAAAAATTTGGAACGGTGCTGAGAGATTTTTTGGCGAGGATTTCGAAACTCGCATCAGCAGAGTCGTAGGCGTAGCCTTGTGCCTCGAGCTCTTTTACTTGATTGACTAAGGCAGCGATTTGACTTGGTTTAATTTCTTCGCGTAGCTCGATGTCGATCCCTTTTAATCTTGAAATAATGTTGGCGCGTCCGGCTTGATCCGAAATCATGATTTGGCGATGATTACCAACTTTTTCTGGCGCGACATGTTCGTAGCATTGCGGATTTTTTTCGACAGCAGAGACGTGGAGTCCGCCCTTGTGCGCAAAGGCGTAAAACCCGACGTAAGGCGCAAATTTGTCAGTTTCTTTGTTCAAAAGATCGTCGAGAAAATGAGAAACTTTGCTGAGATTTTTTAGATTTTTTTCTTCGATACCAACATCGAATCCAAGCTTAAAAACCAAGGTCGGAATCAAGCTGATTAAATTCGCATTGCCACAGCGTTCGCCAAGTCCATTGATTGTTCCTTGAATTTGTCTTGCTCCGGCTTCAACCGCGGCGAGCGAGTTGGCGACTGCATTGCCGGTATCATTGTGACAATGAATTCCAAGATTTTCGCCTGGAATGTGCTTGGTAATTTCTTTGACGATCTTGGAAATTTCGTTCGGCAAAGTTCCACCATTAGTGTCGCAAAGCACAACCCATCTAGCTCCAGCTTCGTAAGCTGCTTTGATTGTGCGCAGTGCGAATTTTGGATTTGCTTTGTAGCCGTCGAAAAAATGTTCGGCATCGAACATTGCTTCTTTTTTCTTTTTTACGATTTGCGCGATTGAGTCAGAAATCATTTTTTGATTTTCTTCTTCAGAAATATTTAGCGCGTGGATTAGGTGAAAATCCCAACATTTGCCGACGATGCAAATTGACTTAGTATTGGCATTAATGAGGGCGCTTAAACCCTCGTCGTTAGAAGCCGAACTGCTGTTGCGACGAGTCATGCCAAAAGCAGTAAATTGCGATTTTTTTAAGGCAGGAAGATTAGCAAAAAATTCATCATCAGTTGGATTAGCACCAGGCCATCCGCCTTCAATGTAATCAATTCCAAGTAGGTCGAGACGTTTAGCAATTTCAACTTTGTCACGCACGCTAAAGTTGACGGTGCTAGTCTGTGCACCGTCGCGAAGGGTAGAGTCGTAGAGGTAAATGCGAGGTTTTTTGGTCATTTTCTAAAGCAAAAATATTCCCGTTCCTAAAGCAGCGAAGCCTGCTGAAGCGAGCCAGAAGCGCCTTACCACGGTTTGTTCGCTCCAACCTTTTTTCTCAAAATGATGATGGAGAGGCGCCATCAAGAAGATTCTTTTTTTGCGAAGTTTGTAAGAGCCGACTTGTAAAATTACTGAGACGGCTTCACAGACGAACAAAATTGAAATTACAAAAAAGATAAATTCCTGTTTAACGATTATGGCAATTAGGCCAAGAACAGAGCCGATTGCTAGACTTCCGACATCGCCCATGAAAATTTTTGCTGGACGGAAATTGAAGGTGAGGAAGGCAAAAATCGCGCCGATCAAAGCGATGCAGAAGAAAATTAATTCGCCGGAAAATTTTACGTGCGGAACTTTGAAATCGACGGCGAGTTGCGGAGTTGATGAGGCGTAAATTAGTAAAATTAAGCAGCAGAGACTAATGATTGCTGGCACAGAAACTAAGCCGTCGAGACCGTCGGTTAAGTTCACCGCGTTGGAAGTTCCGACGATTACGACATTAACAAAAAACACGTAAAGCACGATGCCAAGGTAAATAAAATGACCGTCGCCGAAAGGCAGGAAGACGCGATTTTTAAAATGAATTTCATCGATTGAGCCAAGCCACAAAAAGGCAATGCAGATGATCGCAAATTGAATTACGATTTTAATGCTGCCACGCACACCTTGGCTATTTTTGTAGAGCACTTTTGCTAAATCATCAGTAAGGCCAATCGCAGCGAAAGTTAGAAAAACTACGCAGACGACTAGAATGTAGCGATTAGTGAAATCGATGAAGAGTATTGTGGTTATAAGTGTCGCGAGGATGATAAAGATCCCGCCCATCGTTGGAGTTTTTTGTTTGGTCTTAAGATGTGAAGCTGGCCCAGATTCACGAATTGGTTGAAACAACTTCGCATTTTTATGCACGAAGGTGATGTATTTTTTGATGCTGAAAAATCCAATGATGTAGGATGAGGCCAGGCAAACAAAGGCCTGAAGCCATAGATGTTGAGAGATGAAATTAGTGAGCACTGGTCAGATTTTGAATTATATTTTCCATTTTCATTCCGCGAGAACCTTTGACGTAAAGAATGTCGTCATCTTGAAGCAAGTCTTGAATTGCAAGGCTTGCGCTCAATGAATCGGGAAAAGTTTGATAGGAATTTTTAGGTAATTTTTTTGCGGCAGCTGACATCTTTTCGCCAACCAGCACAGCAAAATCAATGTTAAACTCGGACAAAAAACTCAAAGTTTTTTCGTGAATCTCGGTAGATTTTTCGCCAAGCTCGAGCATGTCGCCAAGTGCGGCGACAACTCTTTTTTTGCCGAGAGATTTTTTTAGACCAGCTGCGTATTCAAGTCCGGCATGCATCGAGAGTAGGCTGGCATTGTAACTTTCATCGATGATTGAAATGGTTTTCCATTCAGTAATTTTTCCGCGTCCTGATTTTGATTCTAAATTTTTTAGCGCAGAAATTCCTTTTTCGAAATCGTTACCAAGTAAGTCGAGACAAGCGACGACAATGATTGAATTAGAAATTGTTGCTGGATGCGTTGAGTTGAGTTGGTAAGAAATTTTCTTACCGCTCGGTAATTTTGCTTCGATTACGTCATTTAAAATTTGGTAATCAGCGCCGGTTTTTTTGCCGAAGGAAAACATCTTTAGGTCTGCGGTTAAACCACGGGTTTGTTGTTTCAAAAACTCGAAATGTGGATTATCAAAATTTAGCAGTGCGATTTTTTCTCCGACTAATCCAGAAAAAATTTCTGCTTTCGCCGCGGCGATTTCTTCTTCATTTTTGAAGAATTCGATGTGCACCGGGCCAACATTAGTGATTAGTGCGAGATGAGGTTTGGTAAGGTTTGAGAGTGGCTCGATTTCGCCGGCGTGGTTCATTCCCATTTCAAAAATTCCGTAATCGCAATCGCGCGGAAAATTGCAGAGTGAAAGTGGAAGGCCGATGTGATTGTTGAGATTTCCTGCTGTGGCAAAAGTTTTTCCCGGATTTTCCCCTTGGGTTTTAAAAACTAACTCAAGCATGTCTTTCGTGCCGGTTTTTCCGACAGATCCGGTGAGGGCGATGATTTTTGCGTTGCTTCTTTTGCGAGAAAATTCGGCGAGTTTGTAGAGAGCGGTGAAGGTATTTTTGACGAGAAGAGTTGAGGCTTTGTTAGTTATTTTTTTATCGACTAACGCAACTTTGCAGCCATTGGTTACCGCCTGATCGAGGAAATCGTGACCATCGTTTTTTTCACCGTGAAGGGCGATGAAGAGGCCGCTTTTTGGAGTCTTGCGACTGTCAATTACGACCTCATCAATTTCTAAATTTTCGGGAAGGTTATGCTCGAGAAGCTCGTCAGACAAAGCCTCGAGCAGCTCAGACTTTGTCCAGAGATTCATTAAAGTTTTACTTTTTGAAGTTGTTCTTTTTCAAATCTTGCGCCGACTATTTGGATGATTTGTCCGGCAAGAAGATTGCCATAAATTGCTGATTTTTCTAAATCGAAATCATTGAGTAGACCGTAGAAAAAGCCGGCGGCGAAAGCGTCTCCAGCTCCTGTGGTGTCGACGATGTTGTCAACTTTTTTGACTGGAACATCGATTACGCTGCCGTAACCAAATACTGAACAACCGTTATTTGATCTTGTTACAACCGCAATCAGATCGGGATTTTGTGAGAAAAATTCGAATGCTTTGTCGTTAGAAAATTCTTGTAGTGACATTAGCTCTAAAGCTTCGCGCTCATTGGCAAATACTATGTCGAGATCATTCAAAACTAGATCAACAAAATCGCGCTTATGTCTTGAAACGCAGAAAGAATCTGAGAGCGAAAATGCAATTTTAACGCCGCGTTTTTTTGCCATCGCGATTGCCTTACGAAGTGCTTCGATTGTTTGGGGATCGTCCCACAAATATCCTTCGAGATAAAGAAAATCTGCACCTTTGAAAACCTTGTCGTCAAGGTCGCGTTCATTAATTTGCGAAGCGCAACCGAGGTAGGTGCACATCGTGCGCTGAGCATCTGGCGTAATCATCACGAATGATTTCGCAGAAGCCTGACTGTAAGAATTTTCGCCGATGAATTTCGCGCCAGTTTTTTCGGTGTCTTCGATAAATTTTTTACCAAATTCGTCAGCGCCAACTTTACCGATAAATTGAGCGTCGCAGGATAATTGAGCTAAAGTTGCGATTGTGTTGGCCACTGAGCCGCCAGGTGTTACCTGGATTTGATGGAGTTTGGATAACTCTTGCTCCCTCTTGTCGTCGATCAAAGACATTGAGCCTTTAGTAAGGTTTTGTTCGGTTAAAAATGATTCATCAATTTTGCAGAGAATGTCGACGATTGCGTTGCCGATGCCGATAATTTTTTTGCCCATGTCGTTATTTTATTAAGATTTTGAAGAATTTTTTCTTGCCGACTGACAAGTCAAATTCGCCTTGTTGATTAAATTGATGATTAGTGTCCAAAGCTGTTTCGCCGTTAATTTTAACCGCTTTTCCTTCGATTAATCTTTTGGCTTCGCCGAGAGATTCAGTGGCGCCGAGATCTTTTAAGATTTCTGTAAGTTTTTTTTCTACTAAAAATTCTTTTACTTCAAAAGCAGCAGAATTTTTTGAGACAAAAATTTCATAAGCTTTTTGCATTGCTTCATTTGCCGCCTTTTCGCCGTGACAAATTTTTGTAGCTTCGAAAGCCAGGATTTTTTTTGCTTCGTTAATGTTTTGTTTTTCGAGTTCGGCGATTTTTGTGAGTTCTAAATCGGTGAAAAGTTTTAAGAATTTGCCGACATCGGCGTCATGAGTATTGCGAAAATATTGAAAATAATCGAAAGGCGAGAGCATTGATTCATCCAGCCAAATCGCGCCTTCAGCCGTCTTGCCCATTTTTGCTCCGCTGGCAGTTGTGAGGAGCGGCGAGGTTAGTCCAAAAGATTCTTTGGCCGAAATTCTTCTGATCAATTCAGCGCCATTAATAATATTTCCCCATTGATCTGATCCGCCAATTTGCAAGGTGCAGCCGTATTTTTTATTGAGCTCGTAAAAGTCGTAAGCCTGAAAAATCATGTAATTAAATTCGAGGAAAGAGAGTGGTTGCTCGCGTTCCAATCGCGTCTTCACTGAGTCAAAACCTAGCATGCGATTGATCGAAAAATGCTTTCCGATTTCGCGCAAAAAATCGATGTAATTCAAGTGACGCAACCAGTCGTCATTATTTACCATCATTGCATCAGAAGCGCCGCCGCCGAAGTGAATAAATTTCTCTAAAGTTTTTTTAATTCCGGCAAGATTTTCGAAGATTTTTTGATCGGTTAAAATTTGTCGCGCTTCATCTTTGCCGGATGGATCGCCGATTTTTGTTGTACCGCCGCCGAGAAGAAGAATCGGTTTGTGCCCATGTTTTTGTAGGAGGCGCAGGATCATGATTTGAATCAAACTGCCGGCATGAAGTGATTTTGCGGTGCAGTCGAATCCGATGTAGGCAGTGATTCTTTCGCTTGATAAAGAGTCGTCGAGTTCTTGGGAGTGAGTTGCTTGCGCAAAAAATCCGCGCTCAGAAAACTCGCGGAGAAAATCTGATTTAAAGTTCATTTTGGGGGGAATAGCTTTCGTTTTAGATAAAAAAATAATTTAGTCTAAAGCCATGAATCTCAAGGAAAAACAACAGCTAACCAAGGAATGGTTTAAAAATTTGCGCGACAAGATTTGCGCAGAATTCGAAAAAATAGAAGAAGAGTTCGGCACGAAAAATCCCGGAAAATTCGTCAGAAAAAATTGGGACAGGGCAGATGGTGGAAGTGGTGAGATGTCTGTGATGAAGGGCAATGTTTTTGAAAAAGTCGGAGTAAATTTTTCGGAAGTTTACGGTGAATTTAGCGAAGAATTTCGTAAAGAAATTCCTGCTGCGGCAAGTGGAAAATTTTGGGCGAGCGGAATTTCGTTAGTGGCGCACATGTCCTCGCCTTTGGTTCCAGCGGTGCATTTTAATACGCGTTTTATTTGTACGGAAAAAAATTGGTTCGGCGGCGGTAGCGATTTGAACCCGATGTTTGAAGTTGAACAAGATACAAAAGACTTTCATCAAGCCTTTAAAGTAGCTTGCGACAAGGCTTCACCTGAATATTACGACAAGTTCAAGAAATGGTGTGACGAATATTTTTTTATCAAACATCGCAATGTTGCGCGCGGTGTTGGTGGAATTTTTTACGATTATTTAGACAGTGGAAATTTCGAAAATGATTTTGAATTTACTAAAAATGTCGGACGCGCCTTTCACGAAATTTTTTCAAAATTAGTGCGTCGTCACATGTTCGAAAAATGGACAGATGAGCAGCGCGAACATCAATTGCGTAAGCGCGGATTTTACACGGAGTTCAATCTTCTTTACGATCGCGGCACGAAATTTGGTTTGATGACCGGAGGAAATGTGGAGGCAATTTTGATGTCTCTGCCGCCGGTGGCGAAGTGGGATTGAGAAATAAAGGTCTTCTTAAAAAAGAGGGATTTAAAAAACGACTTATCAAAAATAATAAAAAATCATAACCTATTCAGACACATGACCGAGCCAATAGCTCAGCTATTCTACAGACCTTTAGAAAATTTTCACTTAGTAAAAGTTGGTGAAGAAATGGGTGATCGCGTTAAGCCTACATTGGGCGGAGAGCTGTCTGTGCATGAAGGAATTGATTTGATTCCATCTAAAGATCTCAGGGTTTTTGCAGCTCATGATGGTGTGGTTGATGAAGTTGGATATCAGCTCAGCAGTAAAACAGGGAAGGGTTTGGGAAATTACATGGCGATAAAATCAAGCGACGGAACTTTTTATACTCGTTATTCGCATTTAGCTGAGTTGCCTTTGTTTACAGAAGGTCAGGAAATCTCCGGGGGCCCAGAAATTGGTGTAGCTGGAAATAGTGGAGGTGTCGCAGGAATACATCTTCATTTTGAGATTCTTAATTCAACGAAGCAGCCAATTAATCCCCGCCAATCCCTTGCTGCAGCTTTTCCTGAATTTAGTCCGGTAGTAAGTATTGGTGGTCTGCAAGGAGATTTATCCGGAGATCAAAATAATAATTTTTTATTTGGAAATTCTGAGCCAAATCACATGCTCGGTCTTGCTGGTCTAGATACCTACTATGT
>CAMBXE010000028.1 GCA_945871805.1 Rhizobium sp. Q54
AGGAAGTTTGGCTCAGATTAGCCAGATTTTTTGTGAAAGGTTTGAGGGGTGAGAAATGAGGGACACAAGATTTTGTTGAACAATCTGAGTGCGACGCGAAAGGCTGCAAGCCCGACGTTACAGGCCGTGAGTGCGGCGTGACAAGCTGAGCGTTCAGGACGACAAGATGAGCGTTCAGGACGACAAATTGAGCATCCGGGACTACAGGCTGAGAATGCAGGGTGACAGTACTCGCACTCGGCTTGTCACCCCGCACTTGTTGCGGGGCCCATTTCGTCGCAAGTACTTGGTAAAATTAAAAAACCTAATTGCGTCACTGTGGACCCCGCAACAAGTGCGGGGTGACAAGCTGAGTGCGTGCGGGGTGACAAGTTGAGTGCGTGCGTGACGACAGATTGAGTGTGCGTGACGACAAGCTGAGTGCGTGGGGTGACAGGTTGAGAATGTGTTACGACAAGTTGAGCGTGCGAAGTAACAAGCTAAGATGAGTGGGGGTGACAATTTGGTGAGCGATTCTAAAACGAACTTCACTTACCAGCTCAAAAATTAATTCCAAAATCAATGTCGACTCACAAACTTCAACCCGTTCGAGGCACTAAAGACCTGTTCGCAGAGGAGATCAAAATTTTTAACCACATTATTTCTGCGGCAAAAAAACGCGGAGAAAATTTTGGATTTGAAGAATTACAAACTCCAATTTTCGAATTTAGCGAAGTGTTTGAGCGTAATCTTGGCGAGACTTCCGACATTATTTCCAAAGAGGTTTACAAATTTCCTGACCGCGGTGACAACATGTTGACGCTTCGTCCTGAGTTCACGGCTGGCGTGGTGCGCGCACTTATTTCTAACGGTGAATTGCAACAAATTCTGCCGTGTAAATTATTTTCTTCTGGTCCGATTTTCCGCTACGATCGTCCGCAAAAAGGACGTCAGCGTCAATTTCACCAAATTAATTTTGAAGTTTTTGGCGAAGAAAATTTCTTCTGCGACGTTGAAGTTATCGCGCTTGCAGCCTCAATTTTAAAGGATCTCGGCGTGCTCGACAAAACTACGCTCGAAATTAATTCCCTCGGCTGCGCGCAAACAAAAATAAATTACGAAACTGCACTGCGCGAATATTTTACCAAATTTAAAAACAAACTTTCCGCCGATTCACAAATTCGCCTCGAAAAAAATCCGCTGCGCATCCTTGATTCTAAAGAGGCGCAAGACATTGACCTTCTTGCTGAAGCCCCAAAAATTTCTGACTTTTTTTCCGACGAAGCCAAATCGCGTTTCGATTCAACTCTAAATTTACTCACCAAGTTAAACGTTAAACACCACGTCAATCCTAGGCTCGTGCGCGGTTTGGATTACTACACTTCCACCGTTTTCGAATTCGCAATGAATTTCGAAGGCGCACAAAATGCCGTTCTTGGCGGTGGTCGTTACGATGATTTAGTTGAGAAAATGAGTGGCAAAAAAATGCCTGCATTCGGCTTCGCTGCGGGAATCGAACGCTTAATGCTTTTGGCGAAATTAGACTGGCCAAAAACTCGCCCAATCGCCGTGAATTACATTTCAGAAAACGAGAAAACTTACGCTTTTGAAATCGTGCAAAGCCTTCGTAATTCTGGCTTCGCAGTTGAATTTGTTTGCAGCGGAAACTTTAAAAAACAAATGAAACGCTCTTCACAAAACAACTCACGCTTCGTGGTAATTGCCGGTGAAAACGAAATGAAAAATGACGAAGTTTCAGTAAAAGATTTCGACAATTCTTCTGAGCAAAAAGTGAAGCGCGATTTACTTAACACCTACCTCGAAGGCAAGGCTTAGCCCCACTTTTTTTGCCCCGGCGCATGCCAGAGTAACAAGAATAGGGAGTGGAGAGAGTGTCCGAGAGACTACCTTCTAAAAGACTCTCCCGATTTTTTTCCTTCTTTTTGATTCCCCAAATCCGCAACTAAATTCGACCAATTCCTTCGCGCTAAATCCTTTCGCGATTGTCAGTTTAATGTTTGACATTCCTTCACGGTCAGAAGTTTTTTCGTATTTCAATGCGCCTCCTGATTTCTTGCAAAGCTCTTTCAAATTCTTCTCGAGACTCTTCAGATCTTTGGCGCCGTGAATGTCAAAAGTCTTGCCGCCGTCTTTTTCTTCTCCCCTTCTTGTGCAAAACGCCTTGCTACCAATCTTACTTAGGAAATCTCCCACCACTAAATTAGCTGGCCCGAAATTGCGCGAGCTAACTACGTGACTAGTGCTAAATGAACGCGCTGAACTTGCTGGCGCCGACTGCAATTCCTCGTGCGCGGCTTCTGATTTAAGCAACTGCGGCTGAATTAATGCACTCGCAGATCTGTAAGAAGGCGCGCTCGAAGGTCGCTGTATTTTCTGCTCCAACTTTTTCTCCGTAGCTTTTTTAAGAATGTTTCTCTCTGTTTTTTGAGCTTTTTCAAAAGCCTCGTGCCTTTGCTCAAGATCACGCAGATCCAATTTAAGTCGCGCGTCACGAATCGCTTTTTCGTGAAGTTTTCCCTCTTGTTCTTCACGAATTTTTTGCTGCGTAAGAAGAGCTTGTTTGGCCACTTCTTTTTCCTGATCGTGAACTTGCTCTTGCCTGAGTCGCTCTTCCTCGAGAAGTTTTTTCTGAGCCAAAACCTCAATCTGTTTACGCTCTTCTAACGCAATTTTTTCTTGTCTAATTCGTTCTTTTTGCTGCTCGACTAATTCTTGCTGGCGACGCTCTTGCTCGAGAAGTTTTTGCTTAGCTAGCGACTTCTCCTTCAGCATCTCTAATCCATGCTTAAGCTGTTCTTCTGAAACTAATTCCGGCCTAGCCAACTCATTTTTTTGAACATCTTTTTTTAATTTCGACACCTCTGTTGCCTCGTCAATTTCGTCAACGCCACGCGGAGAATTGCTAGCTTTTACTAACTGCTCGGAAGCGATTTGTTTCTTACCCGGAATTACGAAATTACGAGAACCCTTAACTGCAGAAGTTTTTTCAAAAACAGCCTTTCTTTGCTGAAAACTATCTGGGCCGAAACTTTTGAAATCAGCCACTTTGTAATCGGTTTCTTTTGGCATTTTAATCTCCTGTTTAAATTTATTTTTTCCACACCGTCACCAGCCCGCGATCAAGCAGCAATTGGTTTAGGTAGATTCCATTTTCTGCCACAAGCTGTGAATCAGAAATTTCTTTGTCGAAGAAAACGTCGGCAACGTAACGACCGTAGATGTCAGTCTGATTTGTTTTGACCACCAAAAACTGCACATTTTGTAAAATTTTCTTCAGTGCTCTGGTCGCTTTTTTGCCCTCAATCGTTTCGGCTTCTGACGCGTCGATTTGACTGAGGCGTAAGATTTCGTGGTGCTCAATGCCGAATCCCAAATCTAGGGTAACGTGAATCGTGTCGCCGTCGACAACCCGCTCAAGCCTCGCCAAATAAGTGTGGATCTGGTTTGATTTGAGAGAAAGTTTTTTCAGAACAGATTTTTTCGCCGTAACAATTTCATCATTTTTAAAATTATTTTTGAGCTTCAAAAAAATATTAAAACCCAAATCGATTCTTTCGCGATCCTTGATTTTGTAGGTGAAAAGTTGACCCCGAGTGCAACGTAATTTTGCCGGAGTAACGGATTTTTCTTTTGCCTTCTTGTTGAACTTCACAA
Organism: Rhizobium sp. Q54; assembly: GCA_945871805.1. GTDB lineage: Bacteria > Pseudomonadota > Alphaproteobacteria > Rickettsiales > UBA1997 > UBA2645. The sequence continues at coordinate 3,655 of CAMBXE010000028.1, forward strand.
CTTCGCGCTGAAGTTTTTTTGAACTTAAGTCTTCTTTAACGACAAGGTCTTCAAGTAGTAAGCGCTTGGTGTCGTCTCTGACCGAAATCAGATTTCGGTAGTGAGTCCAATTTAATTTTTTCTCTGGGCTTGGCAGCGTTTTGTAGGTTTTGTAAAAAGCGTGCATTTGGTAGAGAGCAAGCCTGTTGATTCCCGTGTCCTTTGTCAGCCTTGTGATTATTTTTTTGCCGTAATTATTTAGGTCTTCTGGCTTTGAATTTTGACGCAGAAAATTTTCGATTTTCTCTCCAACTTTCCAGCTCATTTTGACCTTCTCGTAATTCACCGAAGCAACAACATTTTCTTCTGTTTGCTTAATTGTTTGACCAATCTCTGTGAGTAATTTTGTGTAATTTTGAGTAGTGATTTTCATCTGGGTTTGGGCTTAGGGGTTAAAGGGTGGAAATAGGTTCTAAAAAGATTGTTTACCCGGGTAAACAATCTCACATTTCTGAATTTCTGCCGTCGTGGAAATGACGTTAAAAGTGAGGTACAAAACTTAACGAGTCATTCCTGAGGAGGCGGTAATCCCGGAAAAATTAACGCGACTTCTGAACAATTTTTTCCACCGTGTCGGAAAGTTTTTTTCCAACTTTTTCTGACCGGTAATTGAGCAGAAATTTTTGGTGAGCATTAGCCGCAAGTTTGCGGGCAAAATCTTCGTCTTTTACTAAGCGTTCAATTGCGTCAGCGAGTAATTCCGGCATTTTTTCTTTGTCGTCTTTTGAAACTTTTAAGCCGTTAATTCCTTCGTCAATTACCTCGTCTGGACCCCAGCTGTTACTGGTTATGATTGGAGTATTGTAGAGCATTGCTTCGAGTAAAACGATTCCGAAAGTTTCGCCGTAAGAAGGTAAAATAAAAATGTCGATTCCGTCGAAAAAAGTTTTTTTGTCAGAAGTCCAGCCAAGAATTTTGAAATTTTTTTTAACACCAAGTTCAGCTGCTAATTTGTTTAATTTTTCTTCTTCTGGCCCTACTCCACCAATTACGTATTCACATTCAATCCCGCGTGCGCGTAGAATTGGCAAGGCACGAACCATTTTGTCGAAATTTTTTTCGAAGTAGAGACGACCCAAAGATCCGATTTGTACTGGACGGCGAAAAGCTGGTTTTACCGGCAAAATAAAACCCGCTGGAACGTCAAACATGTTTGGCATTACGAAGGCAGAATCCGGCGATTTACCGGCTTTTACGAGCTCTTTGCTGAAGTAAGAATTTACGGTAAAAACAGCGTCAGCTTTAAGAAATTTTTTTGGATTAATTCCGTGGTCGACAGCAATTACTGGAAATTTTTTAAAGCAGAAAAGTCGTGCGGCGCGGACGAAAAACATTGCCTTGCCGGAGTGGCACAAAACCGCGTCAGGCCTGAACCAAAGGCAGAAGAAAGCGAGACGTAAAATCGAGTAAATGTCGACACGATTCCAGGCGGGCAATTCAAGTAATTTCGAACCGGTCTCCTTCACTGCGTCGGTGTAAACCATTTTTGGATTAGTCACGCAAACCACTTCGTGACCGTTGGCAATTAAGTGCCTGGAATAGTCAATGAAGCAGCGCTCAACACCGAGAATTTTGTTGTCGCTCGTCGATTTTTTGTAGTTGAAGAGGGTGTTTAAAATCTTCATTTAATCTGATTAGGAACATTTTTGCGGTAGCCGTCAATCTCGGCCTTTGTGGCTTGAAAGCTCTTCAGCTCTTTGCCGCCGAGACGTAATCCCGAAGTCGCTTTCACTTTCGCGGGATTAACTTGCGCGCCTTTGATCAACACTTCGAAGTGAAGGTGCGGGCCGGTTGAACGACCTGTTGTGCCAACGTAAGCAATTACGTCGCCTTGTTTAACTTTCGAACCAACGCGGAATTTTTTATTGAAACGACTGGCGTGGCCGTAGGCGGTAGAGTATTCTACGTTGTGACGAATTTGCGTGTAATTTCCGTAACCACCTTTGACGCCGTAGTAAGTAATTACACCTGAACCAGCAGCAAAAATCGGCGTGCCCGTTGCTGCGGCGAAGTCAGTTCCTTTGTGCATTTTGGAGTAGCCAAGAACCGGGTGACGACGCATTCCAAATCCCGACGAAATTCGCGCGCCGTTAATTGGGGTGCGCAGTAAAGATTTACGCACCGAATTTCCTTTGCCGTCAAAATATTCAATCTGGCTTCCGATCTTGTAGGAGTAGATCTCGATTGGGCGATTGTCTAAAATTAGCGAGGAAAAAACTACGTTGCCGTCTTTTACTTTTTTGCCACTCTCGTCGTAAAAACTTTCGACCAACATTTCGAATTTATCGCCGTCGTGAATGTCGCGCTGAAAGTCGACGTCGTAACCGTAGAGGTTAATCATGTTCATCATTGTGTTGGGCGAAATGCCAGACTTGACGCCGTCTTCGAACAGGCTGTTTTTAATTACGCCGAAATATTTTGAGACGTAGCGCTTGAGTTTAATCTCAGATTTTTTGGCAACGTAAGTGTTGTCTTGGTTGCGCGAAATTGCGATTCGCTCTGTTGGTGAAGGTGAAATTACAATGCTGGTAATAGTCACGTGGCGATCCACCGCTTTGTTGGTGTCGTAACCTATTTTAACGCGGTATTTTACAAGAATTTCGTCGCCAGCAGTAATTCTGTTTGGCGCAAAAACTGGCTTCATTGCGACAAGAATTATTGAAATGTCTGAATCTTTCGCACCAAGCTCGGCAAGGATCTGCGACATTGTTTCGCCAGATTTAATGTGGTGTTCAGCAATTTGATCTTCAGCAAGATTGAACTTACTTTCGAGTGTAGAGAAATTAATTTTAATCGGCGTCGCTCGTAACTTTTTTTCCCGCACTTCGCGGTAATCAGTGACTAAATTGAACAAATATTGCGAACCATTAAACAGTAGGAAGCTAGTTACAATCGAGATGGCTACTGACTTGAAAAGATGGTGTTCGATTATTTTGTCGACGTGCGCAGAGAATTTCTGCCAGTCGAAACTTTTTAATTTTTTAGGAGTCTTTTTCAGAAAACTTGAATTGATTGAGCAGAAGGCCGATTTAAAGTTAAGCAAATATTAAAAATTTTTTACAAAAACATGCCAGCAAAAAAAAATAAAAAAGTTCTTTTGGCAAAAAAAAGCCAAAAAAAAATAGTGAAGAAATTTTCGGTGAAAAAAGCACCAGTAAAAAAACTTCCTGCTAAGAAAGCTCCTGTAAAAAAGACTCCTGTAAAAAAAATTCCTACTAAGAAAGTTTCGGTAAAAAAAGCTCCAGCCAAAAAAATTCCTGAGAAAAAAATTCCGGCAAAAAAACTTCCTGCTAAGAAAGCTTCGGTAAAAAAAGCTCCAGCCAAAAAAATTCCTGAGAAAAAAATTGAGTCGACGAAGAAGTCGGTAGGTAAAGTTGTGAAGCCAGCTTCAAAGAAGAAAGAAACAAAAAAGAAAAAAGGGGCAAAAAAAGAATTTATCCTCAAGCCAGTTACAAAAGCTGAAAAAAGTTCGCTGGTAAAAGCAATTTTGGCTCGTGGTTCAACAGAAAAAAAACCAACTCCAGCCGTTAAAGCAGAGCCTGAAATTCCTGCTTTCAGACCCTACGACAGAAAGTTTGAAACAGTAAAAAAAGCAGTTGTTATTCGTAGATCTGAAGAAGGTTTGAAGCTCAATTTCAAAGTCGGCGACTACGCGATTTACCCTTCCCACGGAGTTGGTAAAATTTCTGGAATCGAAAAAACCGTAATTAACGAACAGAATTTCAGCTGTTACTTAATGGCTTTCGAACGCGAAAGATTAACGATTAAAATCCCCGCCGGCAGCGTTAAAAAAATCGGTTTGCGCCATTTGGTTTTGAAGCAAGAGATGGACGAGGTCTTCGTAATCCTGAGAAGCGGGATCAAAAAACTGAAAGGAATGTGGTCACGTCGCGCGCAAGAATACGAAACAAAAATCAATTCCGGTGACATTATTTTACTCGCAGAAGTGATTCGCGATTTGACGCGTGACATTGAAGATTCTGAAAGATCTTACTCTGAAAGAATCATTTACGAAACTGCAATTTACCGCCTAGCTAGTGAATACGCGGCGATTTACAAAATCGATTTCGAGGAAGCGAAAGACAAAATCGTTACTACCGCAAAAGATAAATTAACGGGCGAACAAAGATCTACGCAGAAAGACGATTTCGACGATTTCGATTTAGAGGAAAAGAAATCTGCGGGTGAAGAGGAAGAGGAAGAAGAAAGTGAAGACGACGATTTCGGCGACGACGAAGATGACGACGGGCCGAAGAAGAGAAAAAAGAAAAAATAAATTTACTAAACTTTTGTCGCACTTCGACAGGCTCAGCGTAACTAGTGCCGGTAACGCGCTTACCTTAGCCTGTCGAGGGGTGGCCATTTCAGGGCACCAATGGTTCTAAAGCTAATCAACGTCACCAAAAATTTTTTTCAAGCTGACCAAAAAATCACCGCGATTGGTGACGTAAATTTGGAAATAAAAGAAGGTGAATTAGTTGCGCTTACCGGCCCTTCTGGATCGGGCAAAACTACTTTACTACAAATCGCAGGATTACTCGACTCTCCAACCTCCGGAGAAGTTTGGATTAATGGCATTGACGCCTCAAGAGCCGACGACAAAACGCGCACCGAGCTCCGCAAAAATCACCTCGGATTTGTTTACCAATTTCATCATTTACTCCCCGAATTTTCAGCGTGGGAAAATGTTGCTTTGCCTTTACTAATTCAGGGGAAAAGTCGCGAGGAATCATTCTTGGCAGCAGAAAAAACTTTGCAGGAAGTTGGTTTGGCGGATCGTCTAAATCATAAACCGGCGCAATTGTCAGGTGGTCAGCAGCAGCGAGTAGCGCTAGCGCGGGCGATTGTTGGCAAGCCAAAATTAATTCTTGCTGACGAGCCAACGGGGAATCTTGATTCAGAATTGTCGGAGAGAATTTTTACGTTACTTCGAGATTTAGTGAAGAATCACGGGATTGGATGCTTGGTGGTTACGCACAATCTGGAGCTGGCAAAAAAGGCAGATCGGGTGGTTGAATTGAGATCAGCCTAGACAGTAAATTTCTTACAAATTCTTAAAGGTAATCAAAAAACTAAACGTCCGCTGTGGCTTGGTTAGATTAATTGGACTACTCTCAACCATTGAAAAACTAAACAAGGTGCAGCAGCCGTCACGGTAAAGCGTGACTCCGCGTGAAAGCATGCGATTAGTCACTAAATCTTTTGTCGCGATCAATTTCGTCATCCAGAGATCTGACAATTTAATCGAAGAAGTAATGCTGACCTGTTCGCGCTGTGTTATGTTTTGTGCGCCCTTACGCAATAAAAGGTAGTCGGTAGAAAAGGTGAGGCGATTCAGTTGTAAGCTAGCGGAAAGCTGATTTACCTCATTTCTAAAATTAGATTCATTGAGCTGAAAAGAGTAAGTCAGAATAAAATATTTTTTTGCTCTGTACATTGCCTGACCAATGTAATTCGAGCGGTTATTGTCAGAGAAGCCACGAATTGAAACATCTTGGACGCGGTCAACAATTCGGTAACTTTGTCCGACAGTCAGACCGAATTCACCAAAACGATTAAACAAAGATGATTTTACGCCGTAGCTGGTACGTTGCCCGGCCTCGTTGCGATCAAAACCGTAAATCCGATCTGAGGTAAAAAGATTACCAACCGTAAGTTCAGAATTATTACTGTCTTCGTTCGGCAATTTACTCGCATCTTTTTTGTAGGAACTAGCTACAAAGTTCGCCATTGGCTCAACCATCAAGGTATTTTTTTCATATTTTTTAATCAGTGGTAAGTGCCAATTGGCCGAGAGTTCAGGCTTGTAATTGGTTTGTACCGCTTGGTAGTAATTGGTCTGCGGTGTATTTTTAAAATTGTCTTGAAGCCAGTAAAAATCACCCTGCGTTTTAGCCTCAAGAGAGAATAAATTTCCGCCCAAATTAAAAGGTAACTTCGCTTCAGGAATTACCGTAGCACGACGATATTCAAGACCATCTTTGCGGTAAAGATTGGTAATGTTTGAAGTCAGCGCAAATTTTTCTTTGAAAAATTTTGGCTTAGTTTCGACATGAGCATCAAGTGAAGGAAGCACAAATGGCGCGGCATTTTGGTAAGCTGTATTTTCAAGCTCTTGAATACGCGCCGATTTAATTGCGTAGTAATCGCGCCCTTTAATGTAATCGACCTTAGCTGTCGAAATAGTGTAGGCCAAGTAACTCATGTGGTAGTCACGCATGTAATCTCGATCGGAAAGCGTGTTAATGCTGAAGTCGGCGCCGGTGTTATTTGTGAAGTCGAATCTACCTCTACCATTTACATTCCCCCGATATTTGTCCGAGGTACGATTAACAACTGTAAGGTTGTTGGTGTTTATCACTTTATTATTCGCTACTTCGAGACTCATTTTGTAGTCGCCGTAAGTTGTGAGGTGACGAAAATCGTTAGTAACAATGAGCTGGTTGTTACTCGAATAGAGCTGTGGCGTCACCGTCAAATCCATATTTGGCGCAATGTTGACGTAGTAAGGAGTTTTAAAGCCGACACCAAAATTCGTTGTACGGCCGTAGGAAGGATGCAAAAAACCAGATTGCCTTTCTTTACTTGGCATCGTGATGCTGGAGTAAGGCGTGTAAAAAATCGGCACGTTGTAAATTTTAAAAATACTGTGCTTTCCCCTGATTTTACCGTCTTTGCGGTCGATTACTGTTTTGCTCGATTTGAGTGAGGCGAAGTCCCAGGTCTTTCCTGCAAGAGCGTTGTCTTTGCTGATTTCTTCATTCGGACAAATTGAAAAAACTGAGCCGTAAAGCGTTGTCGTCATTGGATCTTCATGCTCCATGCGCGAAGCAAAAAGGTAGGAACCGTCGTTAAAAAATATTCTACTTTCGAGAAAAGTGCCTTTAGTAAAATCATCCTTCATCTCAGCTTCTTTGGCGAGCATATTGCCGATTTCGAGATTCTTAACCCGCACGTGACCAAGAGCGCGAATCTTTGCTCCGCCCTTGTCGTAAATTATTTGATCTGCGTAAACAACCGAGCCGTCGCGAGTAACCTCAACATTGCCTGTAGCGGTCATGATGTTGCGAACTCGGTCGCCGTCAATTTCGTCAGCTTTTAAAACTGTCTGCGCATTCGGATCAGACTTGATCTTCGCTCCCATTGGCACAGCAAAGGAGTTCGAGGAGAAAAAAAGCAGCAGTGGAAAAAGTAGCTTTGCGCGCTTCATTTAATTTACCTGTCATCCCGAACGAAGTGAAGGATAACAAACTTGATTTAGATCAGACTCAATTTCTTCGGTCTCACTTTTTTCAACCAAATCGCAATCAGCATTCGCGCTAAAACAATCGCTGAAAACATTGAAGAAACGATCCCAATTGAAAGTGTTACCGCAAAACCCTTCACCGGACCATTGCCAAAAAGGTAAAGGAAAAAGGCGACGATTAGCGTCGTTAAATTCGAATCAATAATTGTGCGAAAAGCTTGATTGAAGCCGAGCTCGATTGAAGCGAGCATAGCTTTTTTCTCGCGCAATTCTTCCTTGATGCGCTCGAAAATTAACACATTGGCATCAACCGACATGCCCATTGTTAACACGATTCCGGCAATTCCTGGCAAGGTCAAAGTTGCGCCAATCATGGCTAGAACGGCAATGATGATCGCGATATTAATCAGCATCGCGATGTTGGCGAGCAAGCCAAAAAATCCGTAAAACAAAATCATAAAACTGCCGATGAAGGCAACGGCGACAAGAACCGAAAGTTTTCCGCTGTTGATTGAATCGAGTCCGAGTGACGGACCAACTGTTCTTTCTTCTACAACTTTAAGTGGCGTTGGCAGCGCACCAGCTCTGAGCAGAAGAGCGACTTCACTCGCTTCTTTTGTCGTAAAATTCCCCGAAATTACTCCTGAACCCTGATTGATTACGCCGTTAATTCGAGGCGCTGTAACTACTTTTCCGTCGAGTACAATTGCCAAAACTTTACCAACATTTTCTTTGGTAATTTGCGCGAATTTGCGCGAACCAAGAGCATTGAAACGGAAATTCACCGCCGGCATTCCTTCGTGGTAAGTTGGGCTAGCATCGGTGAGTAAATCGCCACTCAAAATCACTTCTTTCTTAACTGGATACTGACGATTTTCGTAATCAAACAACCGCATTATATCAGACCCTGCGTGATCTTCGGCTAAAAAGTGGAAAGTCATTTTTGCAGTTTTTCCGAGGAGCGCTTTGAGCTCAGAAGAATTTTCAATTCCCGGAACTTGCAACAAAATTCTGTCTTCACCTTGCGCCTGAATCGTTGGTTCTTTCGTGCCATTTTCGTCAATCCGTCGACGAATAATTTCAATCGATTGCTTGATCAAATTTTGCTTAATCACCACCAATTCCAAATCGGCAAAATAAACCTGGAACTGCCCAGAATTCTCGGTGATCTCAATATTTCCGCTAAGTTTTTTGATTAATTTCTTCGCTAATTTTTTTTGATCTTCATCCGCCAGAGTAAAAATAATTTTACTTCCAGCTAGCTCTGGAACTACGCGCACAGATTCGTCACGAAAAGAATTTTTAATTTCGTCGCGCAAATTTGTGAGTTGTTCTTTGACGTAATAATCGAAATCCACCTCAAGCATCAACTGCGAGCCGCCGCGCAAATCAAGGCCGAGATTCACTTTTTGCTGCGGCAAAATTTTCTGAATTAAGGATTCGTTACTTCCAATCAACATTGACGGAGCCGCGTAAATCAAAGAGATCAGGCAGATTAACGAGATAAAAAGAATTTTTATTTTGGAGAAATTAAGCATTCTAGATTAGGTTTAAATTAACTAATGGACCCCGCAACAAGTGCGGGGTGACACTTTTAGAACGGAGTAACTCTTGTTAAAACAGAGTGACACTTTTAGAGCAGAGCGACACTTAAGTTAGAACAGAGTCACTCTTTTAGAGTGGAGTGACACTTAAGTTAGAACGGAGTCACTCTTTTAGAGCAGAGTGACACTTAAGTTAGAACGGAGTCACTCTTTTAGAGCAGAGCGACACTTTTAGAACGGAGCGACACTTAGTTAGAGCCGGGCCACTCTTGTTAGAAAAGAGTGACGCTCGTTAGAACGGAATGAGACTTCCAGAGCACTAAACTCACAGTTGTCACCCCGCACTTGTTGCGGGGTCCATTCACTACTTAGCTTTTTTGTTTTCGTCTTGAACAAAATCAGAGACGTAATTTCTCATAATTTTCACCCGAACACCTTCGGCGATTTCAATTTCAACTTGGTTTTCTTTAACGAAAACCTCCTTAACCACGCCGATTATTCCACCGTTAGTCACAACTTTGTTACCGGTTTTTAGGTTGTTCACCAACTCTTGATGTTCCTTCATTTTCTTGCTTTGCGGACGAATAATCAGGAAATAAAAAATCGCAAAAATCGCAACCAGCGGAACAAAACTAGAAAAAGAAAAAGATTGCGGAGCGGCAGATGCAGCTTCCTCAGCAAAGGCTTGAGAGATAAACATGTTTTTAAAATTAAGTTGTTTAAGGGGTTATTCGTCGCTTTGAAGTAAGAGCTCCTTCAGCCGCGCAACGCTTTCTTCGCTTTGCTCGGCCGTAGGTTTTTCAGGATTATTTGGATCGGGCATTTCGGCAAAATTCGGCGGTATTGTGAACGGATCATCCTTACCCTTAGAGCAAGAAAAACCGCAAAGAATCAAAAATAAAATTAAGATTTTTTTGAACATAGGAGGTCGTCTAAAAGTAAAATTGCAACTCCGATGAATACGCAAGAATCCGCCAAATTAAAGGCTGGCCAGTGATAAGTGCCAATGTGGAAATCCAAAAAATCGGCGACTGCACCATTCTGAATTCGGTCAATCACATTACCAAAAGCCCCGCCAATAATCAGACCAAGAGCGTAGGCAAAATGCAATTTTTCATTGCGGTAAAGCCAGAAAAAAAGCCCCAAAGCGATCCCGCCCTGCAAGCAAGAAAAAATAATCTGACTATTTTCAAGTTCGTTAAACATGCCAAAACTCACGCCGTGATTCAAAACTTTTACCAGCGAAAAAAAACTAAAGATTTCAATTTCAGGATTGATTGAGCCTTGCTGCTCTAAGAGCGAAAAGATCAGTTGCTTGCTTAACAAATCACAAAATGTGACCGTAGTTACAACAAAAACTCCCAGTAAAAATAATTTTTTTCTAACCAACATTGAATGAAAATAATCTTCATGGGCACGCCTGAATTTGCTTGCCCCACTTTAAAAAAGTTACTCATCGATCCTAAATTTGAAATTGTTGCTGTCTACAGCCGAGAGCCGCAAATCGCTGGACGTGGACATAAATTACAAAATTCGCCAATTCACAATTTGGCGCTGCAGCACGGTTTAAAAATAATCACGCCAAAAACTTTGCGTGACGCAGAAGTGCAAAAAGAATTTTCCGCCTTCAATGCTGATGCCGCCGTGGTCGTTGCTTACGGATTAATTCTCCCACAAGAAATTCTCGACGGCACAAAATCCGGCTGTTTCAACATCCACCCTTCCCTTTTGCCAAGATGGCGCGGCGCGGCGCCAATCCAGCGCACAATAATGGCCGGCGACCAAGAGACGGCGGTTTGTGTGATTAAAATGGACAAGGGTTTGGACAGTGGCGACATCGTCGCCAAGCAAGATTATAAACTGTCCGGCACAGAAACTTACGCGGAGTTAGAAAAAGAATTTTCGGAAATTGGCGCGGAAATTTTAGTTAAATCTTTAAAAGAAGATTTACGCGGAACTAAGCAGGACGAAGCCGGACTCACCTACGCCAAAAAACTAGAAAAGTCAGAATGCGAAATAAATTGGCAAAAATCTGCTGAAGAAATCGATTGCCACATCCGCGGATTAAGCGGTTCTCTCGGCGCTTTTTTTATGCTTAAGGAAGAAAAAATAAAAATATTTTCAGCAGAAATTTTAGACAAAATTTCGGCAGGAAATGTCGCGGGGAAAATTTCTGAAAAAGATTTTTCAATTCAATGTGGTCACGGAATCATCAGACCTTTAACCATGCAGCGCCAAGGTAAGAAAGCGATGTCGGTAGATGAATTTTTACTTGGGTTTAAGGCTTAAAGATTTCCTGGATCCCTGCCTGCGCGGGGATGACTAGGGCACCATCCGCACAACGTCATCCCCGCGCAGGCGGGGATCCAGGATGGTGAGCACAATGTAAATCTTACTTTTGCGGCGGTCGTGGATCAAAAAGTTTTTCAAACTTATTTTTCATTCCGTCGAAATCTTTGGCATCCGCCAATGCATCCTTTTTCTTCGTAATCACCGGCCATTTTTTGGAATATTCGCGATTAATTTCGACCCACTTCATCAAATCAGGCGCTTCAGGCGAGATTGCTTCAGCTGGGCATTCGGCCACGCAAACTCCGCAATCAATACAAGCTTCAGGATCAATCACCAACATATTTTCACCTTCGTAAAAACAATCGACAGGACAGACTGAAACGCAGTCGGTATATTTGCAGAGAACACAGTTATCGGTTACAACGTAAGTCATTTTTTCTTCTCAAGAATTGCGCTTCTAACTCGAAGCAGTGACAGAAAAACAAAGTAAGAAAAATACGCACCAAACATCAGAAGCAAAGGCTGCAACATTAGCGGATCAATTGCCACTCCGCCCTTGCGCAAAATACTCGCCGGCTGATGGAGTGAGTTCCAATATTCGACCGAAAATTTTACGATTGGCACATTGATGAAGCCAATGATTGAGATGATCGCGGCGATTCTCTCGCCCTTGCTTCGATCCTCAAAAGAATCGAGTAAAATAATGTAACCGAGGTAAAGAAAAAATAAAATTAACACCGAAGTTAAGCGCGCATCCCACACCCACCAAGTGCCCCAGATTGGCTTACCCCAGATGCTGCCGGTTGCCAAGGTAATGAACGCAAACGCGGCGCCGATCAATGCAATCGAACGTGCAATTAGATAAAAAAACGGATTTTTCCAAATGAAACCAGAGAGATTAAAAATCGCGAGCAAGGCGTAAATAAGCAGCGCCATCCAAGCCGCCGGCACGTGCACATACATGATGCGCACAGCATTGCTTTGCTGGTAATCATTCGGAGAATTTAAAATTGCCGGAATCGCCAAAGCCAAGAAAATCGCAAAACATGCAAAAGAAAATGGCGCAAAAAAACGAAAATTTTTTTCGAAATTTTGAAATAAAAATAGGTGGCGGAAAAGTTGTTTGAACATTTTTACTAGAACGTGAAGCGTCACCCTGAGCCTGTCGAAGGGTTAAAAAACCAAAGACTCTAGGAAAGAAATTACTAATCACAAATTTTAGCGCAAAAAGTACCCCGTCATCCCCGCGAAGGCGGGGATCCAGGATAACGCATTTGGAGTAAGTGACTAACCCTCCTGGATCCCCGCCTTCGCGGGGATGACGGGCGAAAGAATCTTGCAAAAACAATAAACACATGACTTTGAATCATTTCAAGAAATTGCTCGTAATGATCAGAGTCACTAATAACGCGGGACGAGAAAAAATAATTTAAAAAGAAAAAAGTAAGTCATGAAAAAATCATTCATAATCGCAATCGACGGACCTTCGGCTTCGGGCAAAGGAACTTTGGCAAAGAAACTCGCTGCACATTTTAATCTGCCTTATCTCAATACTGGCGCGCTTTATCGGCTTTTGGCGCTGCGGGTGATTGAGCAGAAAATTGATCCGGAAAATGTAACGGAACTCGTCAAAAATATTTCGGAAGCAGATTTGGAAAATGAAAAATTATTCGGTGAAGATGTTGGTGCCGTAGCTTCGGTGATTGCGAAGAATCCAAAAATTCGCGCAGCACTTTTTGATTTTCAGCGTAATTTTGCTAATCCAGAAACCGGCGCAGTGCTTGATGGACGTGACACCACGACAGTGATTTGCCCAGATGCTGACTACAAATTTTTCGTCACCGCCGACGTCGAAATTCGCGCCAGACGCCGCTTCAACCAACTTCAATCTACACCTTACGAAGAAATTTTAGCACAGTTAAAAAAACGCGACGAGAATGATTTAAATCGCCAAGATGCCCCACTCAAAATTGCTTCCAACGCCCACATCGTCAACAACGGAAACCTCTCGATCGAAGAAGGTTTTCAAAAAATTTTAAAAATAATTAATGACTAATTTACAAAAAATATCGCGCTGTCTCATTTCTGTTTCAGACAAAACTAACATTGTTGAACTCGCTAAATTCCTGTCTTCACAAGGCGTTGAATTAATTTCTACCGGCGGCACGCGTAAACTTTTGGCGGAGCAAAAAATTCCAGTAAAAGATATTTCTGACTTCACCGGCTTTCCAGAAATGATGGATGGACGCGTCAAAACTTTGCATCCGAAAGTTCACGGCGGATTGCTCGCAGTGCTTGATAATCCTGAGCACGTGGCCGCTGCGAAAGAACATAAAATCGAATCAATCGATTTACTTGTGATTAATCTTTACCCTTTCGTTGAGACCGTTGCCAAAACAAATGACGAGGAAGAAATAATTGAAAATATCGACATTGGTGGGCCGGCAATGGTGCGTTCGGCTTCGAAAAATTTTGCTTACAAAACTGTAATTACTTCGGTTGGGCAATATGAAAATTTGATCACTGAGATGAAAATCAATTCTGGAGCAACATCGTTTGAGTTCAGAAAATCTCTGGCGGCGCAAGCTTTTAAAAATATCGCTGATTACGATTTGGCGATTTCAAACTGGTTTAACAAATCAGATTTATGCGTGAGCGGAACTCTCAAACAATCTCTACGCTACGGCGAAAATTCGCACCAAAAAGCGGCGCTTTACGCAACGAGAAACTCAGGAATTGTCGGCGCAAAACAGCTACAAGGAAAAGAGCTTAGCTACAATAATCTCAACGATTCTGACGCGGCTTACAATTTGGTTTTGGAATTTGAAAAACCTGCCTGCGCGATTATTAAACATGCAAATCCCTGCGGAACTGCGATTGGTACAAACTTACTTGAGGCTTACACACGCGCGCTTTCATCTGATTCAAAATCTGCTTTTGGCGGCATTGTTGCACTTAATGGCAAGATCGATGAAGCCTTGGCCACAGAACTTTCAAAGATGTTCTTCGAGGTAATTATCGCGAGGGAAATTTCTGAAGAAGCGGAGGTAATTTTATCAGCAAAAAAAAATCTGCGTGTGCTTTTGGCTGATTTCAAAAAGAGCGTGGAAACCCAGATAAAATCAGTATCAGGAGGCTTTTTAGTTCAAGATTTAGATCAAAAAATAATCACTAAAAACGACCTAAAATTAGTCAGCAAAAAATCAGTGAGCGACGCAGAAATTGAACAATTAATTTTCGCGATGTCGGTTTGCAAACACGTAAAATCAAACGCGATAACTGTCGTGCAAAATTTCCAAACAGTGGGTGTTGGCGCTGGTCAAATGAATCGTGTTGATGCTTGCGAAATCGCCTGCAAAAAATCTTTAGAATTTAAAGACGGAGAAAAATTCCTCGCTTCCGACGCCTTTTTCCCATTCGCCGACAACATCGAAATCGCCGCTTCTTACAACATCAAAGCCATCATCGCCCCAGGTGGATCAATGCGCGACGAAGAAGTAATTGCCAAAGCTGACGAAAAAGGAATCGCCCTTTATTTCATCGAAACGCGTCACTTCAAACATTAAGATTTCAACAAATCTGGACGAATTTTTTTAGTCA
>CAMBXE010000029.1 GCA_945871805.1 Rhizobium sp. Q54
GCGAAGTCGAGTTTTGCCGCCGGTTGAGCGAAGTCGAAACCAAGGCAGTAGAATTTACTTAGATTCGATTACAGCCAAAATATCTGACTCTTTCAAAATGATGAGCTCTTTGCCATCAACTTTAACTTCAGCTCCACCCCATTTTTGGAATAGAACACGATCACCTTTTTTAACATCGAGAGCGATGCGTTTTCCGTGATCGTCACGAAGTCCTTCGCCAACTGCGACAACTTTGCCTTCAGATGGTTTTTCTTTCGCAGTATCTGGAATAATAATTCCGCCAGCAGTTTTGCTTTCGGCTTCGACGCGCTCAATAATGACGCGATCATGTAAAGGCTTCACTTTCATGAATTCGTTTAAATTTAAGATTAAGGGGGAGTTGTTTAGAGGCGGGCAACTTAGGAAGATCGAATCTCCTTACAAGAGCGCGCGAGAAAAAATTATTTAAGCAGAGCGTCGAGTTTCCCCGCAGCATCAAGAGCGTAAAGATCGTCAGATCCACCGACATGAAAATCGCCGATAAAAATCTGCGGAACCGTCATGCGACCGCCAGATTTTTTTATCATTTCTTCTCTTGTTTTATCGTCAGCGATTTTGATCTCAGTAAATTCTGCGCCTTTTCTGATCAATAGCGCCTTGGCGCGAACGCAGTAAGGGCAAACTTCTTTGGAATAAATAATGATGTCAGACATGTTTATTAACGTTTCTCCATAATACTTTGTTGATGCGGCTCAGTTCCGTAATTAGTTGGCGGAACGTAATATTGATCCGCATCGTAATTTTGGTAAGAAGATGAAGGCGGAATAGAGTAAGGATTAGAATAATAACGCGAGCCTCCCTGTTGCGGATATTGCTGAGGCTGTTGTTGGTCAGGCTCTTGATATTGTTGCTGATAAGGCTGCTGCTGTTGGTAAGGTGGCTGTTGATATTGAGCCTGCGGCGCCCGCTGTTGTCCTTGACGATAATAATTCGGCGCAACTCGCGTACCTGATTTTTGATTCACTGGATTTGAACTTACTTGATTCGGATTGGTATTTTCGTAGCGACTGTAGTCATTATTATCAGAACTACATGAGTTCAGACTAAGTAAAAGCAGGCAAAGCAGCGACGTGGTAATGCTACACTGTATTTTCATTTGTTAATTTAAGCTTGGTCCCTCCATTTTGGTAGGCGCGGCAACATATTCACGAAAACACTAGAATCAATATGACTACAAACTCTGATCAAAGATTTATTTCTTACGCGCTCAAATTGGCGCAAAGAAATCTTGGCGGAACCTCCCCAAATCCAGTGGTCGGCTGCGTTATTGTTAGTGACGGAAAAATAATTTCTTCCGGCGTAACTGCGCGCGGAGGAAGGCCTCACGCTGAAAAAATTGCCCTCGATAAAATCACCGACAAAAAAATTTTAGATGGCGCGACTCTTTACGTAACGCTTGAGCCCTGCTCTCACTTCGGTCAAACCTCGCCCTGCGTTGACGAGATCATTAAAAATAAATTCAAAAAAGTGGTGATCGCCACACAAGATCCCGATTCACGCGTCAACGGAAAAGGAATCGCCAAACTGCGCGAAGCTGGAATTGACGTGACTTGCGGCCCATGGGACAAAATTTTGGAAAAAGAAGCCAAAGAAATTAATCGCGGATTTTTCACTGCAAAAAAACTGGGCAGACCATTCGTCACTTTAAAAATCGCCACAAGTTTAGACGGAAAAATCGCCACCAAAAATTTTGATAGCAAATGGATCACCTCCGAAAACGCCCGCAATTTCTCTCACCTTCTCCGCGCCAAAAATGATGCGATTTTAGTTGGCGCCAACACTGTCGCAAAAGACAATCCACGTCTTGATTGCCGCCTACCTGGCCTCGAAGAATTTTCGCCAAGAATCGTGATTTTAAGTCACAAAAATTTTAGCGGAGAGTTGGAAGACATTTTAAAACAACTATGCTCGGAAGGTGTAAATTCCTTACTCGTCGAAGGCGGTCAGAATGTTGCAACGCAGTTTCTGCAAAAAAATTTAGTCGATGAATTGGTGTGGATTCGTAATAAAAAAATCATCGGCTCCGACGGAATTTCCGCGATCGGCGAAATGAATTTTACGAAAATTTCTGAAGTTCTAGATAATTTCGAACGCCGTGAAATCCGAGAAATGGAAGAGGATGTAATTGAAATCTTTACTCCCAAGCTTCCAAAAATTCTTTAAAATGTTTTTTTTCTGCCGATCTCTCTTCCAGAAATTCGCGCAGGTTTTCTTTACATTTTACAAAAGAATCTTTCGAGAGAGTGCCGTTGTGATGTTGATAAACTAGGTAAAGCAAGTAGGTGTTAATTACGTCAGTTTCGCAGTAATCACGAATTTCTTGCAGCTTGCCGTCGTCGAACATCTGCGTGACTTGCGAGCCATCTACTCCAAGCTTTCCTGGCAAATTAAAAGCGGCGCACAGCTCGTTCATTTTAACTTTTGCCGAAGCACCAAAATCAGAATAAGCATCAGCCAAATCGCAATGCCAATCTAGTGAATAACGCTGAGAATAATTGTTCCATTTGTCGCCTTTTTTGTAGAGCCACGAGGCTTCAACTTCATTTTTCATCGCCGCATATTTCAGCACCGGCATGTCAAAACCTTTGCCGTTAAAACTTACTAAGCGTGAAAAATTTTTCTTGAGATGGGCAAAAAACCCACGCACGAGATCAGCTTCCAAACTAAGTAAATCGCCGCCGGAACGAATGTCGATTAAGCGATAAAATTCTTGTCCGCTAAAATCGCGTACGATCTCTGCTTCTAAAAAGCTAATCGCCGCGACTTGATGAAATGGTTGACGCAAAAAAGAATTTTTCTGATCGGTAAGATCGAGATGATATTTTACCAAGCCCTCGCGCAATTCTCTCACCGAGCCATCCGGCGAATCGAGTAAATTTTTTGCCGCGTTTAAGTCGGGGATTGTTTCAATGTCGAAAACAAAAAGATTTTGATGTTGCATTTGAGTAGAGCCTGAATGGAATTAACGTCGTTCATTCCGAAACTTGAAAAACAAAAAAACAATGCAAGCAATTGTTCTAAACAGCGCTGGTGGCAGCTTGAAAATCGAGAAAGTCGCAGATCAAAAACCAAAAAAAGGCGAGGTATTAATTAGGCAAACCGCGATTGGCGTAAATTTTTTCGACGTCTGCTTTCGTCGTAATCAATTTAAACTCAATAAAGTCCCCGCCATTCTTGGCATGGAAGCATGCGGAATTATTGAAGCTGTTGGCGAAGGCGTAACTGATTATAAAACAGGAGAACGTGTTGCCTACGCCACTGGCGGCAATGGTGCTTACACTGAAAAACGCGTAATCAACCAACATCATCTTGTCGTTCCGCCAAAAGAATTAACTGATGTGCAAGTTGCTGGCACTTTGTTAAAAGGCTTGATGGCGCACACTTTGCTACATCGCGTTTACATCGCAGCCCGCATTAGAAAAGTTCTCATTCATGCTGCTGCTGGTGGAGTTGGTCACTTGATGTGCCAATGGGCAAAACATCTTGGCTTAGAAGTAATCGGCACCGTTGGCTCGGATGAAAAAATATCTTTCGCCAAAGGAAATGGCTGCGATCACGTCATTAATTATAAAACCACAAATTTTGTCGAAGAGGTGGCTAAAATTACCAATAACTCTGGCGTTGCTTTGGTTTACGATTCTGTTGGTAAAGATACTTTGGAAAAATCTTTAGAATGTTTGTTGCAGATGGGCATGTGTGTGAGCTTCGGCGAGTCTTCGGGAAGTACAGAAAAACTCGATCTCAATCGTTTACTGCTTAACTCACTCTTCATTACCCGCCCAACGCTAGCGCTCTACAAAGCCAACCGCATTGAGCTCGTACTTGCTGCTAACGAAGTTTTTGCCGCACTGACCAAAGGAGTTTTGAAGCCAAAAATTACCACTTATCCTTTCAGCGATTTCGCCAAAGCGCACAATGATTTAGAGAGTCGGAAAACAATGGGCTCGTTGGTTTTAACGGTTTGAACCCAGATTCGTCATTAGAATCACACCACATCCGATCTAACTTCTTTTCTCCAGGTCAAACGCAACGCGTTAAGAATCGCGACGACATCAATTACTTCTTGCAATAATGCGCCAGCAACCGGGGTGATTAGGCCAGCGGCAGCCAAACCCATTCCAATAAAACTAAACAACATTCCACCCACTGCGCTTTGTAGCGCGATCCTGCGCATTGACTCACTGATGTGAATTAGCTGATCAAGTTTGAGTAAATTATTCTCCAAAATCACTGCGCCCGCCGACTCAGAAGTGATTACATTCTGCTTACCAAAAGCAATGCCAACCGTTGCCGCCATTAGCGCCGGCGCGTCGTTAATTCCGTCACCCATAAAAAGTGTTGGCGCTTTTTTGGTTTCATTTCTAACGATTTCCAATTTTTGTTCAGGAGTTTGTGAAGCATAGTGGTTCTTGATTCCGAGAGCTTCTGCAAGATAAGAAACTTCCGAATCGCGGTCACCAGAAAGTAAAATGATTTTCTTAAAATTGTGATTCGGCCCAAGATGGCGGATAAATGGATTACTCTCGTCACGCGGCTGATCACGAAAATATAAAATCGCCGCCGGCTTCGCGTTGATCATCACGACGCATTCAAGGCCAACTTGTGTCGGCGGCAGTTGCACAGAAATTTTTTTGCGACTCGTAACTAAAATTTGATGCTTGCCAACCTCTCCTCTCAGGCCTTCTCCTGCCCTCTCTTCCAAATTTTCTACCGCGATTAAAAGCAATTTTTCTTTCTCGGCCGCATTTAAAATTGCACTGGCGAGAGGATGACGAGAGTAACGCTCGAGGCTTGCGGTCATTTGCAAAACTTGCTCACGCTTAAACTCTGCGAGCAACACAACTTCCGCCAATTCCGGCTCGCCGTAAGTTAAGGTTCCGGTTTTGTCAAAAATCGCTGTAGAGCAAGTGGGAAGACGCTCGAGCACTGTCGGATCTTTAATTATTATTCCATGTCGTGCCGCAATCGAGATCGCGCTGATGATGGTAATTGGAATGGCGATCAAGAGTGGGCAAGGCGTTGCGACAACTAGAACGGCAAGAAATTTTGTGAGATCGCCGGTAAAAAATAATGTAGCAAAAGCAAAAACTAAAGCGATCGGCGCAAAAATTGCACCGAGCTGATCGCCCAGCCGACGCAGGTTAAGACGCTTTTGCTGCGCCTCTTGCATCACTTCAACAATTTTAGCGTAACGTGAATCTTGCGATAATTTTTCTGCACGAACCGTGAGCAATCCTTCGCCATTAATCGCGCCCGACAAAACATGCGAGCCAACAGTTTTAGAAATTTTGTAGGGCTCTCCCGTTAAATAAGATTCATCCATCGCCGAAGAACCAGTAACAATAAAAGCATCAACCGGACAAGTTTCGTGCGGATAAATCACGAGCAGATCGCCAATTTTTATTTGCGCGATTTCGACATCCTCAACTTTTTCTTGGCGTTGCAAATGCGCCATTGACGGCATGCGTTTCGCTAAAGCCGCAAGCACAAATGACGCACGTCGCGAAGCATATTCTTCAAGTGCCTGACCACTTGCCAACATGAAGACAATTAAGCTGCAGGCCAAATATTCTGAGAGATAAAAAGAGACAAATAAGGCAATCGCCGCAAGTAAATCAGCGCCTAAATTTTTTTGGAAAATTTTTCGAATAATTTGCCAAAGTAACGGGATTCCGCCGGCAATAATAACCAAAAAAAGCGGAAGGTCAGACTTGAAAATAAAATGAAGAGCAGCAGCAAAAATACAAAGAATCGAAATCGCTTTGTTAAACCCGGATCCGTCATTAGAACCATTCAGAATTTTGCCAAGCCGCGTCAGGCGAGGTTGGTTTGTGAGAGTCGAAGCGGAATAAACTGATCTTGGCTGGTGCGACTTAGTAGAAATTATGAGTGGTTCTAATGACGGATCCGGGTTAAACATCAAACTTACCGCGGTAGTAAATTAACGGCTTGGCTTCATTTATTTTTTCGCAATAGAGCACTTCGCCAATGATGATGTGATGATCTCCGCACTTAATGACGCGATGCTTTCTGCATTCAAAAAATGCTAAAGAATTTTTAAAAATTGGATTTCCCTTCTGACCAAGAAAATAAGGTTCTACTCCCCATTTTTTAGAATTTTTTGGCGTGGCAAAAGCACTTGCAAGAGCTTGCTGTTCTTGACTTAAAACGTTTAGGGAAAAGTAGCGATTCTTCTTAAAAAATTTGAGATTTGCTGACTTGTTGCAGATACAAAATGAGATAAGCGATGGGTTTAGCGAGACGGAAGTGAAGGAATTTATTGTCATTCCAAAAAACTCAGTGGCGAAAATCTTCTTAATCTTTTCTAAGAAATTCTTCGTATGAATTTTACTCTCAAACTTTTGTGCAAAATAATTTTCCTGCAAAAAATTTTGCCAAAATTCTTCAAATTTCCCGACGAGATTTTTTTTAACGAAAAAATTCTCTGCTAAAAAATTCCTGCGCCTTGCGCAAGCGATAATCACGCCAGTTGAGAAGAGCCCGAGAGTTTCGCGAAGTTTTTTTGAATCCATTTTTTAAAATTTATTCTCAACTCTTTACGCGTCATTTCCGTTTTTTCGGAGATTGGTGCAGTAGTTTTTGTGAGGATATTTTGAACTGAACTGGTGAATTTTTGGTTAATTTACCTTGGAGAAAGTCGAATAGATCGGACCAAATACCGCAATCGTAATCCAGGCAATCATGCCCCCCATAACCATCGTGATTGCTGGCTGGATCATTGATACAAGGCGGTCGATCGAGTCATTAATTTCACGATCGTAGAAGAACTTAATGTTATCCAGAGCGCTTTCCATGTTACCACTTTCCTCACCAACCCTGAACATACGCACAACAAGATTAGGGAAATATCCGGTAGCCGCGATTGCTTTGGATAGCTCCTGCCCATCTGAAACTTGCTGCTTCACTGAAGCGATACTTCTCTTGATCGCGTTATTTTTGATCACACCACTTGAAGATTCCAAGCATTCCAAAACGCCCAATCCGCTTTTGAAAGTCATTGAGAAAAACTGACAAAATTTTGCTGCATCAATCTTATTAATAATCGAACCAAAGATTGGGAGTTTAAGTTTCAAATCATCAATCATCACCGCCATATCTTCGGAAGAGCGTCGCAAAATTTTTACTACCGTCCAAATAACGGGCGGGGTAAGGATAATAAAATACCAATTGCCTTTGATGAAGTCAGAAAACTTCATTAGCGCTATTGTAGCAAATGGAAGTTTGATGTCTTGCGTCGCCAAAAAACCTGTAACTTTTGGCACTACAACTGAAGTCATGATTCCCAAAATACCAAACATTAGAAAAATACCAAACATTGGCCCAGTTGTTGCTTTTCTGGTTTTACGCTTGATGTCCATGCTCCACTTAATGTCTTCGATAATACTGTTAAAAGCGCTGCATAGGTTACCGGTTTTTTCACCCATCGCGACTAACCCAACATAGGTAGTGCCAAAGACATCGGGGCGCTTTGCCAAGCTTTCAGAAAACATATTACCATTCTTGATCGACTCTTCGATTTCGCTCATCAGCGTTTTGATTTCTGTGGAATCAGCGCTTTCAACTAGATCATGAATTGAATCTGCGATCGGCACACCCGTTCTTTCGAGCTGCTCAAGATGCACGAAAATCATGATTAATTCTTTTGGCTTAATATTGGCGCCAAATAAGCTAAATCCGCCGACTTTTTCTTCTTTAAATGAGATTAACTCTAAATTGGTTGCCCGCAATAAAGTTGAGAGCTCACCCGGATTTTCTGCTGCTAATTTTCCAGAAACATATTTGCCCATGTCGCTGACGGCCTTATAACGATAATGATGCATGTTTTGGGATTAACGTTTTTTCTTTAATTTGTTCAAAATCATATCGCGTTTCACTTTCGAGATGTGGTCAACAAAGGTTATTCCGTTGAGGTGGTCGACTTCATGCTGGATGCAAGTCGCGAGCAATCCAGACATCTTTTCCACTTTCTCTTTTCCGAATAAATCGAGATATTTTACCGTAACTTCTTCTGGCCTAACCACCTCTGAACGCGCATCTGGAAAAGACAAACAGCCCTCATTATAAGAAGAGCATTCTTTTGAAAATTCGACGATTTCCGGATTAATAAAATAACGTGGATTGGTGTTGATCACATGCACGTGATCGCAGCCGTGATGATGGTCGTGCTCCTCAGTTTTATAATCGACATCGATCACTAAAATTCTTTTTAAAACACCAACTTGAACAGCTGCCAAGCCAACTCCTTCCTCAGCATACATCGTGCTCACCATATCTTTCATGAAGTTACGAAGAGCATCATCAATTTTATCGACAGGCTTAGAAACCTGCTTCAGCAAGGGGTTGGGAGCGATAATAAGAGTAAGTGCTTTCATTTTTTATATAGATTTTCACAAATAACTTTGAGGGCTTCGGGATAAATTAGATGTTCTTCTTCAAGAATTCTTGCTGCAAGAGTTTCTTTCGAATCACCCTCTAACACTGGCACGGAGGCTTGCCAGATGATCAACCCCGAATCCATTTCTTCGCTCACTAGATGCGCTGTGCATCCAGAAATTAGCGCGCCGGCTTTAATCGCATCGCCAACCGCATCTGCACCTTTAAACTCAGGAAGAAGTGAAGGATGAATATTAATTAAACGACCATACCACTGCTCCACAAATTCAGCTGAGAGCAGGCGCATGAAACCAGCAAGACAGATTACTTCTGCGCCAGATTTTGTAATTTCTTCACTCATTTTTTGATCAAATTCTTCGCGCGTAGCAAAATTTTTGTGATCGATTACTGCAGTTAGAATTTTTTTCTCGCGCGCAAATTCCAAACCCGCTGCGCCTATTTTATTCGATAAAACCAAAACTATTTCCGCTGGAAATTCGACATCTTCGCAAGCCTTTACAAGTGCTTGCATGTTGCTTCCACGACCTGAAATCAAAATCGCTACTTTAACTTTTTTTGTCATATTTTTGTTACGTTAAGGCGTTACACAAAATTTCGTACCAAGAATCTGGATCGGTAGAATTACCAAATCCAGAAATGTACAACTCGTCTTCAGCGCGCGTCATTCCGACGTAAAGTAGGCGCAAACTTTCTTCCGAGATTTCTTTCAAGCGCACCTCGCGATGAGTTCTAATCAGATTATTTTCGTAAGCTTTTTTTGCGCACCAAATCGGCAATCCGTCGATCCAGAGAATTTTTTCTTTCGCACTTGGCGATCTTCTTAAATCGTAAGAGCAGTCTGGAAGCACGACAATCTTGGCTTGCAGACCTTTCGCGCCGTGAATCGTACTTATCCTAACGCGATTATCTTCCACTGCGGAAAGAGAAATTTCTGGATCAATCTCTTCAACAAACTCCAAAAACTTTTGCAAATTTGGCGAAGAATTTTGACAGAAGTTAGAAACCGAAATAATAAATTTATCGAGCATTTCCAGGCTCTCATGACCGAAGTAAGAAAGGAAATTTTGCCGATGATTTTGCTCGTACAAAATAAAATAAAAAAATTCGAAGCAATTTGTTTGTTGTGATTTGGCGATTAATTCGTCGAGTTTTTTACGAGTTACTGAGTCGTTCAAAGCTTTGTAAATCGTAGTTTCTTCTGCATTTTTCTTCAGACATATTTTAAGTAATTCATCTTCACTAAAATCAAAAATTGGCGATTTAAGCAAGCAGGCAAGATTCAAATCATCTTGTGGCAAAAGCACGAATCTCGCGGCGGCAAGCAAATCTTGAATCAGTAAACTTTTACTAAATCTCACGCGCGAAATACTGGTAAAAGGAATTTGATGGCGATGAAAACTTTTCACCAATTCGTCAAAAAAACCGTTGGTGCGCGTGCGCAGCAAAATCATGATGTCGCCATAATTCACCTGCTTTTCTTGCGCCCAACTCGTGATTTTTTTGGCAATCATTTCTGCCAAAATTTCTTGCTCACTTTGCTCAGTTTTTTGGTAATTAATTTTCCATTCGTAGCTAACTTCTTGCTTTTCTATTTCTTTTTTAGCTTTTGGCCAAATCTCTACCAAGCCTTTTCCGGCGCGGGTTACAAGGTGTCCGCTAAATTCACTCGCCTTGCTAATTGCCGCTTTTTTTTCTGGATCTAAAAAAACTTTATCCACCGCCGCAAGAATTTCTGCGCGCGAACGAAACGAATGATGCAGTTCGATTTTTTTGAATTGCTCCCCAAATTTATTTTGAAAATAAGAAAAAATTTCGCTGCTGATATCAGGCTCCGCACCTTGAAAGGAGAAGATCGACTGCTTTTCATCGCCAACAATAAAAATACTTCTCTGCTGATTAGAAAGACTTAAGCCCGAAAAAAAATCCTCACACAAAGCCTTGATAATCGACCATTGCTGACGATTCGTATCCTGCGATTCGTCAATTAAAATGTGATCAAAACTACCATCCATTTTCATTTTCACCCAATCAGAAAAATCGGGATTAGCTAGAAGTCTGTTGGTCTCGATAATGAGGTCGTTGTAATCAAGAAGAGCGCGCTGCTGTTTTAATTTCGCGTAACTGGCGAGAACGTAATTAGTGAATTCAAGAAGAAGCGCGGTGTCATTCGCCAGGTTCAGTGAATTTATTTTATCACTAAATTGCGAAATCAGGTCACATTGCTTGAGCGCTACATCCATCAAGCTATCTGCACTTTTACCGCGAATTTTTCTTGGCTCATTTTTGTCGGTAAAAAATGCCGATTGGTAAGTAGAAAAATTTTCTAATTTCAGTTCGTTGAAAAAAATTCTGATTTTATTTGCGATTTCTTGATTGGTCTTAAGCTCACTATTTTCAAGGTCTAACGCCAGTTGTAAATTTTCTGCGTGATTTAATTTTTCTAAGAATTTTTGAAAAATCTCCTGCGCATTATCTTGTGGTGAGAGCGAAAGTTTTTCAAAAATTTCTGTGACTTCAAAATCTAATTTTTCCTTTTTATCCAACAGATCAGAAAGTAGATCAGACAAGCTTTCATCGTGAAGATTAGCGTTAATTCTGACGACTAAATTTCGCAGAACTTCATCTTCCAAGGCATGTCGTAAAACTTCTTTTTGCGCTTGCTGCATCAGTAATTTTTCTCGCGATTCTTCGAGAATTTCAAAGCTCGGCTTCACCTGTGATTCGAAAGGAAAAATCTTAATCAAAGTTTGGCAAAAAGCGTGAATGGTTTGAACTTTCACCCGCGCCTCATCGTCAAGAATTTTGACAAAAAGTGTACGCGCTTTTTTCAATAAATCCGCGCTCGGAAATTTTCCGCTCAGTTCTTCTAATTTTTTTTGTAACTCTTCATCGCTTACCAGCACTAGCTCGGCGAGACGAGAATTAATTCTCTCCTGCATTTCCGCCGCCGCGGCTTTCGTAAAAGTTAGGCAAAAAATTTTATTCGCAGAAACGTCCGCAAGCAACAAGCGCACAACGCGATCGACGAGGATTTTCGTTTTGCCCGAACCGGCAGAAGCAAAAACCCAGCAAGAATTTTTTGGATCAGAAGCGATTATGCCGTTATTCATTTTTTCGAAGTCGAAACTTATTTGAGGTATACGTAGCGGGCCTTGCACCTACTAACCAAAAAAACCTAAGACCCATGACTACTGCCACAATGTCTTTCTTCGCCACGGATCTGGGCTGAATCAGTAAAAAATAAAATCATCACCAAGATATTCATGATGATTATTGTCGCGGTTGCCTTTGTAGACTGGCTTGACAAGGTAATTAACTAAATCTTTCGCCGGTAAGAAATCGCTTCCAACAAATGGTGCGAGTTAATCGATTCTACTTCTTCTAAATCTGCAATCGAACGCGCGACGCGGAGAATCCTGGTGATTCCACGCATTGAGCTGTGCGATTTTTGTGCAAAATTTTGGAGGATTTTTTGCCCCTCTTCGTTGAGTGCGCAAAATTTTTCTAAAATTTCTCCGTCGATTTCTGAATTAGTTTTTTCTTTCTGTCTTTTTTTCTGCAGCTCGCGCGCCTTGATGACTCTGCTTTTAACTACTTCTGATCTTTCACCAATCTGAATTTTTTTTTCAGAAAAAATATCCACCGCACCAACATTCACGATGATGTCGATACGGTCTAAAAACGGTCCGGAAATTTTATTTTTGTAATCCTCGCCACAAGTCGGAGCTTTTTTACATTCGCGTAAGGCATCGCCAAGAAAGCCGCAACGGCAAGGGTTCATCGCCGCCACGAGTTGAAAATTTGCTGGGTAAGTAATGTGTGAATTCACGCGCGAAATGCTGACATTTCCGGTCTCTAACGGTTGACGTAGTGAGTCTAGAACTTGACGCGGAAATTCCGCTAATTCATCCAAAAATAACACCCCACGATGTGCGAGCGAAACCTCTCCGGGCTTGGCTTTGGCGCCACCACCAACCATCGCCGGCATTGAACAAGAATGATGCACTTCGCGGTAAGGTCGCGCGGTAATTAATTTTCCGTCGAGCAGTTTTCCGCTGACGCTGGCGATCATATTGATTTCAAGGATTTCTTCCAAATCGCAAGGCGGCAAAATTCCTGGCATGCGGGAAGCGAGCATTGATTTACCTGTGCCTGGAGGCCCAACCATTAATAAATTGTGACCGCCGGCCGCGGCAATTTCGAGCGCGCGTTTGGCAATTTCTTGACCCTTCACATCCAACAAATCTGGATAATTTTTCTCTGTAAAAATCTTCGTAGTTTCCGGCCGAGCTAAAACTTGCTCTCTTTTAAGATGATTGATCAAAGTTAAAATATCAGGAGCGGCAATAATTTCTAAATCCCCAGCCCAAGCCGCTTCGCGTCCGTTTTCCTGTGGACAAATTATTCCGCAGTTAAACTGATTCGCGCCAATCGCCGCCGAGATTACTCCACCGACGGATGCAATCGAACCATCCAGCGAAAGCTCGCCTAAAACGAAAAAATTCTCGATCGATTCTGGCAATAGCACCCCGATTTCAAGCATGATTCCAAGCGCAATCGCGAGATCAAAATGACTGCCTTCTTTTTGCAAATCAGCTGGCGCGAGATTAACGGTAATTTTTTTGTAAGGCCACGAAAGCCCAGTAGACGAGATCGCAGCACGAACGCGCTCTTTCGATTCACCAACAGCTTTGTCGGGCAAACCAACGATCGTAAAACTTGGCGCACCGGGAGAAATTTTTACCTGAACATCAACGTGAGCAACTTCAACCCCTGAAAAGGAGAAGGTTTTTATCTTGGCAACCATGGTGAGTGGGTGTTTGAATTAGTGAGTGAATCTCGGGCTTAAATTTCGCTAAGCCGCCTCAGCTGTGGTGAATTTTCGAGCATCGCAGCGGAACGTACTTCAAGTACGTGAGCAGCGAAGCACAGAAAATTCGCCTCAGATGATCGGCTTAGTAGAAATTTTGGTTGGGGCGGCAGGATTCGAACCTACGATGGCGGTATCAAAAACCGCTGCCTTACCGCTTGGCTACGCCCCAATATTTTATGAAAATCTTTTTGGGGCGCGCCTTTTAAGAAGCGACCCGTGGCAAGTCAATTAGTTTATAATTGACTTGAGAGTTCATGGCTATGTAGCGTTCGCGGTCCCCATGATTTTAATTAAATCACAACTTTTTCTGACATGACCGACCTTCAAGAAATCATCGAGCTATCCGATCAGATCACCAAAAAATCCGATCTTCTCGTCAATAAAATCGTCGAAATGAGTTATAATGCCGCTAATGCTGGCGGGGTTAGTCCGTTTATTTTTGGTCTGACAGTTTTTGTTTTGGCCTGCTTCGTTGGCTATTTCGTAGTTTGGAGAGTAACACCCGCATTGCACACGCCTCTAATGGCCGTGACCAACGCGATCTCGGGGATCATCATCGTCGGCGCCATCATTGCCCTTGGTTCAGCAAAAAGTTTTGATCTCATCGCGATCGTTAGTTTCTTAGCCATTATTATCGCCTCGATCAATATTTTCGGCGGCTTTCTCGTTACTTGGCGCATGCTTCAAATGTTTAAAAAATGATCAGCAAAAAAATTACCAACAAAATCACTTTGGGGCCCCTTCCCGCTTCTAAAAAAATCTACGTTCAAAGCGAAAAATTTTCTGACGTGAAAGTCGCAATGCGCGAAATTGCTTTGACGAATAAAGATACATTCACCGTTTACGATCCTTCCGGAGTTTATTCTGATCAGAATTTTTTAGACAAAATCGATTTGAATAAAGGCCTGCCAAAACTGCGTCAGCAATGGGTTCTTGAGCGTGGTGATGTTGAAGAATATCAAGGCAGAATCGTAAAGCCGGAAGATAATGGCGTAACTGCTCCAGGCGCAAAACCTTCTGCACCGGAATTTGATTTATCTGAATTCAAACCTGTCCGCGCCAAAGCCGGCAAAAAAGTTACCCAACTTGTTTACGCCCGCGCCGGCATTATCACCAAAGAAATGGAATATGTGGCCATTCGCGAAAATATGACGCGCGAGAAATTGGCAGCGAATGCAAAAATTTCCGGCGAAACTTTTGGTGCAAAAATTCCAAAATTTATTACCGCAGAATTCGTCCGCGATGAAATCGCTTCAGGCCGCGCGATCATTCCAAACAACATTAATCACCCTGAGTCTGAACCGATGATTATTGGTCGGAATTTTCTCGTAAAAATTAACGCCAATATCGGAAATTCCGCGATCTTTTCTGGCGTTGAAGATGAAGTTGAAAAAATGATTTGGGCCACTCGTTTTGGCGCAGATAACTTGATGGATCTCTCAACCGGTCGCAACATTCACAACATCCGCGAATGGATCATCCGTAACTGCCCAGTGCCAGTTGGCACGGTTCCGATTTACCAAGCTTTGGAAAAAGTTGGCGGCGTTGCGGAAGATTTAACTTGGGAAATTTACCGAGACACTTTGATCGAACAAGCTGAACAAGGCGTTGATTATTTCACCATTCACGCCGGCGTGCGTTTGAAATACGTTCCGCTCACCGCCAATCGAGTGACTGGAATCGTCTCGCGCGGCGGTTCAATCATGGCAAAATGGTGCTTATCACATCACAAAGAAAATTTCCTCTACACCAATTTTGAAGAAATTTGTCACATCATGAATAAATATGACGTGGCCTTTTCACTCGGTGATGGCTTGCGTCCTGGATGTATCGCTGATGCGAATGACGAAGCTCAATTCGGTGAATTAAAAACTTTAGGCGAGCTTACTCAAATCGCCTGGAAGCATGATTGCCAAGTGATGATCGAAGGCCCGGGTCATGTACCGATGCACCTCATTAAAGAAAATATGGAGAAGCAGTTGGAGTGGTGTCACGAAGCTCCGTTCTACACGCTAGGGCCCTTAACAACTGACATCGCGCCAGGTTACGATCACATCACTTCTGCTATCGGCGCGGCGATGATTGGTTGGTTTGGCACCGCAATGCTTTGCTACGTAACGCCAAAAGAGCACTTAGGTTTACCGAATAAAGAAGACGTTCGCGTTGGCGTTATCACCTACAAAATCGCTGCTCACGCCGCCGATTTAGCCAAAGGAAATGCCGCAGCAAGAGCTCATGACGATGAACTTTCAAAAGCTCGTTTCGACTTCCGCTGGGAAGATCAATTCAACCTTTCGCTAGATCCGGAAAGAGCAAAATCATTCCACGACGAAACCTTGCCAGCAGACGGCGCAAAGGTTGCGCACTTCTGTTCAATGTGCGGTCCAAAATTCTGTTCGATGAAGATTACGCAGGATGTTCGTGACTACGCGAAGGCCGAAGAAGCGAAGAAGGGAATGGAAGAAATGAGTGAGAAATTCAAAGAACTCGGATCGGAAGTTTACGTAAAAACTAAAAAGGCTTAGCGAGATTCTGAATGTTTCTAATGGCGCATTGGCCAAAATGAGATTTTCGCAACGTTGCGAAAATCTTCAAAGCGCACTTAAACCCAGATCCGTCATTAGAATCACGTCATTATCTCTACTAACCAAAGTGTTTTTAGGATTTGGTTTTCGAACTATTTGTTACGTCTTTCATCTCAGAAATTTCTTCGTCAGCACGATCAGAATTTTGTGCGGTGTAAATAAAATTCATCTTCAGCATATTTTTTTTAATCACGAAGCGCAGCGCGATTCCGGCGATTATCAGCAGCAGCAAAATCACTCCGAATATCACCAAAATCGAAGGTAAAAAATAGATGAAGAAAGCGAGGAATAATCCTGAAGCGAGTAGAGAGAGTATTCTGGAGAAGAGGTTTTGAGTGGACATGTGTTGGGTTGTTTTGATTACTTTCTAGAGTTTGTCATTCCCGCGAAGGCGGGAATCCAGGAAAATTTAAACGCGTGACGAACCCTCCTCGATCCCCGCCTGCACGGGGATGACGTTGTACCTACTCGTCCCGTCATTGCGAGGAGCGAAGCGACGTGGCAATCCATTTGTTCATGAGTAAAGATGGATTGCTTCGCATTCGCTCGCAATGACGAACTAAAGTTATGCTAGATATTCCGAAGCAGTACGAATCACCTTCTTCGCAGCAGAATCCATCAACAAAGAACTCACAAAAACCTTTCCGCTTTTTTGTATTTCTTCACGCCATCAAGCACGTTTCTATGATTTGCTGACTCCGCCAGAGCTTTTTATTTTACTATCTTTGCCGGCTTCTTGCATTCTCTCAATAAATGATCGCGGTTTTTCGCCTGATTTTTCTAGCCCTAATTTTGCAACAAAACTTTCGCTCTCCTTCTCTTTTCGCAGCTCTGTTAATTTTTCCTCGATCGAGTGCGGGATGATTGGAAGTTTAGTTTCTGCATCCAGATCAAACTTTTGCACATCTACTTCATTCAAGTATCCCTTTTCAGACAATTCATTTTCGCAGTTGGAAATAACTGCAATCTCGCTTTTAGAAAGGCCGAGTCTGTTCACTATATTTTCTGTGTGATTGAAGCCGGTCAGAACAATCACCACATCCTCATCTTGCTGATGCTTTTTAAGCTCGCCAACCATGTGGTCAGCTATTGCTGAGGAAAGAAGCATGCTATGGTCAACTTCTGAGATATATTTACCAAAATTTTTAGAATCATCGATGGCAAATCCTTCG
>CAMBXE010000030.1 GCA_945871805.1 Rhizobium sp. Q54
AAGAAGACCGGTCTTATTGATATCAAGAAGAACGTCATTATTGCTCTCGATTTTGAATCCAGCGGAAGATTTGGTAACTTGTTTTATCCAGCCGCCTTCGCCTTCCTTGCTAGTAAAGTCATATTTATCGTCGGTTATTTCGGTACTAATAACTTGATCAAGCAAAGCAGTAAGTTCCTTCCTAGCTCTTTTCTCACGAAATCTTTTTACAGCCCCAATCATAGTGAAGTTCGCCTTGGCCTTATCCCCCTCTAATTTCTTGAGGCTGGCGGCGGCGAGCAATGCTTCTTGTACTTCTTGTGCTTCTTGTGCTTCTTTCACTTTTTGCGCTTCTTGCGCTAACTCTATTTTTCTCAAATATGTTGTTAGTGGCTCAACAAGTGTATCTAGCGCCGCAAGACTGGCTTTGTCACCAAGTGTCTTAGACCCTTGCGACACAACCACAGAAATTGCCTCAGCATAAACGAAGTATCCCCCCCCTTCTAAGGTGATGAAATTTCCATTCTGAGTCCCGATTAAGTCATTATTAACTTTAATATTCTCTTTATCTGCGTCACTCCATCCCGCCTGCAGACCCGATCTCTTCCCAATAATATCTTTGGCAAGATCACTTATTCTTTTAGATGTTTCAGCAGTAAATTCCTCTCTGATTGCACTAAGAATTTTTTGTTGGTCTTCAATTTTTTTGGAGGTGGTATCTTCGAGTTCCTTCGGAAGAATCACTTCTGCCCCATCTTTAGAGCGAGTTTTAATAGCTCTAGATTTCACAACAACACAATTGGTCAGCTCGGTAAAATCCGCTGTCAATTTCTCGAATTTGACTCGCTTGTCTTCAGTAAATATTTGTTGAGCTTTTTTAACCGCCACCAATGTTTCTGACGGATCTCTCGGGGCAAAATCTAATCGATTCGAGGCATTAATTTTAATTTCACCTTCATTAGGAATCCTAAGAACCAAGCTGCCGTTGCTGTGTTTTTCGATTTCAAAACTATCAGCCCCTGTCGTTGCGACTAAATATTTCCCAACTTCAGATTCGCCACCAATCGCAATTGCGCCGATATCCTCAACAATCTTTTTAATTTCTTCGTATAAAGCTTTTTCTTTAGCAGCAGCGGCGGCGATTTTTAACTCCTCGTCCTTTTGTGCCTGAATCGCTTCTTCTCCTTTCCGCAACTGCACTTTTACAAGAAGCTCATTAGCTGCTTCGGCTAAGACCCGAACTTTCGAAATGTATTGATCTATCACCTCGGATGTAAGCGTCTCATCTGACAATTTAACTCGATCTTCTAACGATGTTTCATTATCGCCAATTTCAACCTTGGTTATCTTTTTATCTTCACCGCGGCTGACCCAGATAAGTTCATTACCACAATAAAATCGACAGATCGTTACGCCTTCTTTTGGATCTAAGATCCCAAATTCATCAACTTCAACTTCAACTTCAACTTCAAGAGCAATCAAACCTTCTTTAGCAAAGATGTATTCCTTAAGGGCCTCATTAAGGGATAAAAGTTTTTCCGTCGCCTCCTTCTGCCTTAGCGACTCTCGTACCTTATTCTCCCTTAACAACTCTTGTGCCGGATTCTTCTTGAGCAAATCTTCTACCGCATCTTTAATATCAAAAAAAGATTGGGTTTTATTTGGCGCATTTGCTTTTTGTTCCTCTGAACTGTTTTTTGCAAAAATTGCTAATTGCCCTTCTTTGTCTTGCGATAATAAATCTGTGCTAGCAGTCAGAATTTGTTTAAAACCTTCTAACTCTTGTTCATTCTCAGAAGACAGGCTCGACAACGTATACTCTTTATCCCCACCATCATCGTGTTTGATTAAAGTAACCAAACCGTCTGAATTCTTAGTAATGCTGGTAGTCCCGACATTTCCAAAAAGATGCGTCAGAGGAGACTTGCCAGCACTCGCATTATGATCACCAAACACATTCTTGCCAAGTTCGGTAAATTGCGTGATTACTTTGTCATGTTCATATTTTTTGTATCTTTTGTATTTTGACGATACCTCTCTTATCGCCTTCTCGGAAACTCCAGCCGGAGCCGCAGCCTGTCTTTGTTTTGCGCGCAAATATCCCACCTCATGTGCTTCATCATCTATCTTGGTTTTTGTTTTTAGACCTTCCCAAAATTGCTCTTTTGTGATATTTTCGTGAAGAATAATTGTACGCTTAGCTGGATATTTCCCAGCCTCGAAAGGCGAGGTTCTGTCGCGCCCGTAAGCTTGCATTAATTTATTAAAATTAAGACCGTCACTGGTTCTTGCCTGAATTTTCTGATGCGTGATTCCCAAACTAGCAAAGCCGTAATCACCACCAGTGGCATTGCCCCGCCACTTATCATCTGTACGCGCAAAAAAGCTGACAACTTTTTTGTCAGCGATTGGCCCAAGACTTTCATTAATGACATCACCAACATCGGCAATTACAACTTCATCATTTCGGCAAATTCTACAACGCAATTTACCATCCTCATCCTTGTGCGGAACAATAACGATATCCGCATTCGACAATCGCACAATTTTCTTCAAATCTTCATCGGAGCAGGTTTTTTTATTAATAATAAAATCTGGCAAGATGTATTGAAGTTTTTCGCCGCTATTTCCTGACTCTCCTTTCTCATTTTCTTTTGTCTTAACTTCTAATTTTGGCAGATAGGACTCGTCAGGCTTTTCGGAATCTGGGCGAATCAAATTAAGCAAACTCATTTCTCCCCCCAGATCCATCTCTCTTTCATCTTTAAGGAATACAGAATCTTCGAATTTTTCTCTTGTCTTGCCTTTTTTCTCTTCCGTCTCTCCCTCTCTTCTATCCATTAGACTGTGATATTGACCCTTTTTAACGTCTAACTTTCTTGTTAATTTGCTTAGTATGACTGAGGCATCTTTGCGATCATCGTCGAAGCCACTTAGTAAGTCTGTCTGTTCTAATAGAGATGTTAAAGACTCAAAAATCTCCTTCTTTTTATTGTTATCAGGGGCTGTTTTAATACCAGCTAATAGATCCTTCAATTTATTCGTCGCTTCTGTTGGCAAATTCTTCTCCAAACCTAGAATTGCTAGATTTAAAATAGCACGAGCGCTTTCTACATAATTCATGCCTCCTTTCATATAGGCCTTAATCTTGTCGTATTCCCTTGTTTCTCCTCTCAGATACCTCAGTGCTTTAAAGCCTTTCAGGGCAACTGAACCTTTTTCAACCGTATCTTTGTTTTCCTTTTTGTTGCGGTTAGAAGCCTGCTCGATCCGAGCCTCCTCATTCGCGATTTTCTCTTCAATCCTTCTGATTTCGATTTTGATTTTGTAAGGACTTTCGCTGGCACCCAAAACAATTACTGTAGCTCCTCTTCTACGCAGACCAGCGATTGCTTCATTTCTCTTATTCTCAATATCTTCTGAATTTAGTGCCTCAGAATTAATTTTATCAAACTTACCAAAAAAATAAGCTTCGTCCAATTGGATTATTTTTCCGGCCAAATCACTAACTAAAGCAGGTGGTTTCTTTTCACTGGCTTTACTCCCAATATCTAATCGTGTCGAAGCTGGAGGCAAATCAAAAACAACATTTATTTCTGCATCGGTACTATTGAGATCAATCGTAGTAATCGCTCCAATGTGTTTCGACTCTGTCTTACCTTCTTTAGTGAATATAAGATTTTTATCAGCGTAAAAATCGCGAATAAGGTTGGTAAGAAAACTTTTACCACCACCGGTGCCAATACGAATCTCCGCCTTTCCACCCTTGTTATTATCGCCTTTAATAATCGCACTTTCGATCGCTTCTAATGCAGAAAGTTGATCTGCCGATAAAACCCTATCCAGCGGCAAAGTAACACCAAGACGCGACTCAAATTTCCGTGACGCCGGATTACTCAAGGCAATATTTAGCGAACCGCCGGCAAGCAAAGTGGCGGTTTGTTTAATACAAATTTCTTTTGGATATTGCGACCCTTCCTTCAAAGTATATTGGTATCTAGCTAACTCTCTTTCCAAAAACTTCTGCGCTTGCTGCGGACTATCTTCACCTTTCAAAATACCTTTATTTCTAGGCCTTTCCAATTGAGACGCTTGTCGTCTGATTAAATTAAATTCTCGCCGCAAAGCATATTTATAAAATGCGAATGGCACATTTGAGTGGGCAGAATTTTTCTCTTTAAATGCTTCTAAAAAATCATTCAAACCCAATCTTTTAGCTTCTTCATCTATTACTTCTCGAGTCGTAGCGGTTTCAATAAATTCAAACAATCCACTGGCCATTTTGCTAATAGGATTTTGTCTCTCAAGGGCCCCTAGAACACTTTTAGAATGACTTTTTAAATTCATTCCCGACAAATCAAACTTCAAGGATTCGCGTAACGCTAAACTTACCTTTGCTTCCAATTCTGCAGTTTCTGCATCCGACATCCTACCTGGAGAAGCCTCCCTTAAATACGCTAAAGAATCTTTAAAATTAACGAGTTCTTCAGAATATTTCCCCTCAACACGCAGACCTTCGCTTGGAAAGGTTGGGGGCGGTGATGGAGTAAATGTAGAACCACCAATGGTGACAGGAGGCCTACTCACATCCCCCCCACAATCTGCCTAACGTCGTTAAACGTTGTGAAAAGCATCAAAGCCAAAACTAAACTCAGCCCGAATTTAAAACTAACTTGCTGAGTTTTTTGCGCGAGCGGCTTGCCGCGGATTGCTTCGATTAGGTAGAAAAATAAATGGCCGCCGTCGAGTACGGGGATTGGCAGAAGGTTCATTACGCCGAGATTTAGTGAGATCATTGCCGCAAACCAAAGCACAGCAATCGCGCCCATTTCGACAGTTTTGCCGGAATATTTTGCCATTTTAATTGGGCCACTGAGCTCGTCGATAGAGCGCTGGCCTGTTATTAATTCACCGATTGCTTTGAAAACGGCGATTGAAATTTTGTAGGTTTCTTTGTTGGCCGCGAGAAAACTTTGGCCCAAATTTAAATCTTCGTGAGTGGATTCTGAAGCGCTAATGCCAAGCATTCCAACCCTCACCTCTTCCCCGAAAAAATTTTGAGTTGTTTGGATTTTTGGAGTTACGAGAAGCTCGATTACTTCCTCACCTGCGCCGACCCCGCAACGAGTGCGGGGTGACAAACTCTCATTTGGCGTCACTAATGAATTCTCTTTTTGTATCACTGATGAACTCTTCTTTTGTATCACTGATGAACTCTTCTTTTGTGTCGCTGATGAACTCTCTTTTGGTGTCACTGATGAACTCTCTTTTTGCGTTACTGACGAACTCTCATTTGGCGTCACTAATGAATTCTCTTTTTGTATCACTGATGAACTCTTCTTTTGTGTCACTGATGAACTTTCTTTTGGCGTCACTGATGAACTCTCTTTTTGCGTTACTGACGAACTCTCATTTGGCGTCACTAATGAATTCTCTTTTTGTATCACTGATGAACTCTTCTTTTGTGTCGCTGATGAATTCTCTTTTTGTATCACTGATGAACTCTTCTTTTGTGTCACTGATGAACTTTCTTTTGGTGTCACTGATGAACTTTCTTTTTGTGTCACCCCGCACTCGTTGCGGGGTCCACTCAACTCAGAATCACTTCTCAAAACCCTCAGCCCCAATTCCTTGCCCGAGCTCCGCGTAACCACCTCACGAATATCGTCAAAACTAAAAATTTCTTTGCCGTCAATCGCCAAAATTCTGTCACCTTTTTTTAAGCCCGATTCTGCCGCCGCACTATTTTCTGCGATCACGTCAACAATCGGCAAAACCGTGTTCAAGCCATTAATGCGGAAGAGAAAAGTAAAAATAAAAATCGTCAGCAAAAAATTCGCCACCGGCCCTGCGACCACGATTGCCATGCGTTGCCAGACTGTCTTACCGAGAAAAGAAATCTTTTTTTCCCCTACTGACATTTGCGCGAGAAGCTCGTCGTCGGGGATCGAAGCGCCATTTTTATCGCCGAACATTTTGACGTAACCACCGAAAGGAATCGGACAAATTTTCCAGCGCGTACCCCCTTTGTCAGTGAAGCCAATCAGCTCGCGACCGAAGCCAATCGCGAATTCGTCGATCTTAACGCCACACATTCTTGCCACCAAAAAATGGCCAAATTCGTGAATGAAGACAATCACCGAAATGATTACAACGAACGATAAAATGTTGTGAAGGATTAGCTGGAGAAATGCCATTTAAGGGATTTAATTTCGTGGCAAGTTGCGAAAATAGATTATTTTTGACAAGGATAATATCACAGCTCCAGAAAACTTAGTAAAAGTCTGAATGGCTCTAATCTAATGAAGGATCTGAGTTTAAGAAAAAATGAGGATTGGATTACCAGATTTTAAAGGCTCATTTAGAGATCACTCCTTCACTCGGACTAGACGCCGATGCAAATTTCTTCCTCTCCATTCTTCCCGCTAAATATGCAGCACGACCCGCTTCGATCGCGAGTTTCATTGCGTGCGCCATCAACACCGGATTTTTTGCTTTAGCGATTGCGGTATTCATCAAGACTCCGTCGCAACCCAATTCCATGGCGATGGCGGCGTCCGAGGCGGTGCCTACGCCGGCGTCAACAAGCACGGGGACTTTTGATTGTTCGATAATGAATTCGATATTTAGACGATTTTGAATTCCTAGGCCAGAACCGATTGGGGCCGCTAAGGGCATAATGGCGCAGCAGCCGATTTCTTCTAATTCTCTGGCGACAATTGGATCATCTGAGGTGTAAACCATTACGTCGAAGCCGTCTTTTATTAGTAATTCAGCGGCCTTGATGGTTTCGACTACTTTTGGGTAGAGAGTTTTTTCGTCAGCCAAAACTTCGAGCTTAACTAAATTCCAACCGCCTGCGGCACGTGCTAGGCGCAAAGTGCGAACAGCATCGTCAGCGGTAAAACAACCGGCAGTATTGGGGAGGTAGGTGTATTTTTTTGGGTCGAGAAAATCTTGCAGCATTGGCTCACCTTTTTTCTCGATGTTGACGCGACGTACGGCGACGGTGACGATTTCAGCACCAGAGGCAGTGATCGCGTCTTTGGTTTCTTGAAAATCTTTGTATTTGCCGGTGCCGACGAGAAGGCGGGAATTGAAGGTTAAGTTGGCGATTTTGAAGGAGTCGGTCATGTGTTTTGAGTGAGATGAAAACTCTCCTGGATCCCGTCTGTGCGCGGATGTGACAGGACAAGTAGGGACAGCCTCATCCCTGCGCAGGCGGGGATTTGGGAAGGGATGATCTACATTCCGAATTTAGTTGGGAAAACGGTGATCAAAAATAAAACTACTGGCGCAACCAGCATCATTCCATCCAGGCGATCTAGAACTCCTCCATGTCCAGGGATTATGCTGCCACTGTCTTTAACGCCGAACATTCTTTTGAATTTTGATTCGAGTAAGTCACTGCCCTGTTCGAGCAGGGATAAAAACATACTTATCGTCACAAAAAATAAAATTCCGCCAGCGGCGAACATGAACGAACTTAGTAATCCGATCAACATGCTTGCGACAATTCCGCCAGCAAGGCCTGACCAGGTTTTGTTTGGACTGATGTCCGGCGCTATTTTTGGACCACCGAGACTTCTTCCGGCGAAGAAAGCGAAAATGTCGGTCGCCCAAATTACGGCGAACATCCAAAATAAAATGTTGGAATCGAGCATGCGGATTTTGATCACGGAATAGATCGGGATGAGAATGTAGAAGAGGCCAATTGCGCGCCATTTAGTTTGATTTTCTTCGCGTCTGGTCATATCGAGCCACTCAACTGTCATCATCATGGCGATGGCGATGCTGAGAAAAATGAAGAAATTTTCTGAACGAAAAATTGCGTAGAGCGCTAGAGGAATCATGACCAGTGAGCTGATCACGCGCTGTTTTGTATTTTCACGCGGTTCGAGAAAATGAATGTGAGAAATCAATTTATTTAGAAATTTATTTAGAATGCGCAGCGGAGTTTTCTTGAATTTATCGTTTACCATATTTTCTCTCTCTTTTGTTAAAACTTTGGATCGCTGCGAGTAGATTTTTTTTGTCAAAATCTGGCCAGTAGGTCTCGGTGAAGTAGAGTTCGCTGTAAGCAATTTGCCACAATAAAAAATTACTCACGCGTAAGTCGCCAGCGGTTCTGATTAATAAATCAGGATCAGGAATTTCTGGGCGGTAAAGATTTTCTGTAATTAAATTTTCGTTAATTTCTGCAGCAGAAGTTTTTTTCTCAGCAATTTTTTTGACCGCATCGACAATTTCCTGTCTAGCACCGTAAGAGAAGGCGACGTTTAGGGTTAGGGCTTTATTGCCTTTGGTGATTTCTTCGATTTCGCTGATTTTTTTCTTTGTTGAGTCAGCGAGTTTTTGCAAGTTTCCGGAAATTAAAATCTTAACACCTTGCTCAATCAGAGGCTTCGTTTCCTTATCGAGATATTCTTCGAGCAGCTTCATCAAGTAATTTACTTCTTCTTGCGGGCGGTCCCAATTTTCAGAAGAAAAAGCATAGATGGTGAGAAATTTTACGCCGAGTTCGATGCAATTTTCAGAAATTTTGCGGACATTTTCTGAGCCAGTTTTGTGACCAATTTTTAGCGGAAGATTTTTTTGCTTTGCCCATCTCGCATTACCATCCATGATGATAGCAATATGCTTTGGAATCTTTAAATTCAAGGCTTCGTCTTTGTTTTTTTTGCGGAAAAAAAACATTAAACCTTCATCAAATCCTTTTCTTTTACAACGACGGCATCGTCAGTTTTTTTCACGAATTCATCGGTAGTTTTTTGGATGATGTCAGTAAAAGAATGAATCTGATCTTTGCCGATTTCTTTTTCATGTTTTTTGAAATCATCGAGGATGTCGCGACGAATATTGCGCAGAGCAACTTTTTTATCTTCGCCATATTTTTTGGCGAGTTTGGATAAATCGCGGCGGCGTTCTTCGCTCAATTTTGGAATTGCGATGCGCATGTTTGTGCCGTCAATCATTGGATTAAAACCAAGATTAGCGTTGATAATTGCTTTTTCTGCAGCCTTCAAATTCTCGCGATCCCAAATTTGAACGGCGAGCATTGTCGCCTCGGGAACCGAGATTGAACCGATTTGGGTGATTGGCATTAATTGGCCATAAACTTCGACGCGAATAGTGTCGAGCAAATTAGGATGAGCGCGGCCGGTTGAAATTGAATCAAGATCACGCTTCAACGAGTTCATCGTGTCTTCCATTTTTTGACGCGCTTTGTCGACGAGTTGATTAAGCATATTTTAAAAATATTTCACTCTGCTGTGTCACCCTGGCGAATGCCTGGACGACAACTGAAAGTGTTAGTTAATTATCGTGAATTTTCCAGCTCCCTGCACCACTTGTTGCAAGGCGTTTTCTTCTTTGATTGAAAAAACAATGATCGGAAGTTTATTGTCTTTGGCGAGGGTGATTGCGGTTTGATCCATAACGCGAAGATCTTGTTTGAGCACGTCGATGTATCTTATTTTTTCGTAGCGAATGGCGTTTTTATCGAGCTTCGGATCGGCGGAATAAACACCATCAACTTGCGTGCCCTTGAAAATTCCATCACAGCCCATTTCAACAGCACGTAGGACTCCGGCGGTGTCGGTGGTAAAGAATGGATTTCCAGTTCCAGCAGAAAAAATTACGATGCGACCTTTTTCTAAATGACGAGCAGCTCTTCTTTTTACGTAAGGTTCGCAAACGCTATTCATGGTGATTGCAGAAAGCATACGAGTTGCGATTTTATTTTTTTCGAGCGCACTTTGCAGTGCGAGGCCATTAATGCAGGTGGCGAGCATGCCCATGTAATCAGCAGTCACTCTTTCCATCCCTTCTGCCGCTTGCGAAACGCCGCGAAAAATATTTCCTCCACCGACAACAACACAAATTTCGCAACCCAATTTATGGGCGGAAATTATTTGGTGACAAATCTTTTTGATCGCTTGTGGATCATGTCCGAAAGCCCGCTCACCCATCATTGCCTCCCCAGAAACTTTGAAGAGAATTCTTTTATATTTTAGAGCGGACTTGTCGGACATAAAATTATTTTGTCATTGACGCTACTTCTGCAGCAAAATCATTTTCTTGCTTTTCGATTCCATCTCCAAGTACGAATAGCTTGAATCCAGCGATTTTAGTTGCGCCATTTTCTTTACTAAAATTGGTAAGCAAGTCTTTGATCTTCAACTTGTCGTCCATCACAAAGAGCTGCTCCAAAAAGACCACTTCTTCGTAATATTTTCTGATGCGACCTTCGATCATTTTGTCGATGATGCTTTCAGGTTTGCCGGAAGCGCGGGCTTGTTCTTTGAGAACATCAGTTTCGCGAGCGAGTCTTGCTGGATCTACTGCATCGATTGCAAGAGCTTCAGGTTTTGCAGCAGCGATGTGCATCGCTAATTGCTTGCCTAACTCATTTAATTTTTCGTCGCTAGCAGCTGATTCAAGAGCAACAAGCACAGCAATTTTTCCCATGTTTGGAGCTGTCGTGTTGTGAACATAGCCAACAACTAAACCTTGAGAAACCTCAAGAGTAGCAATGCGACGAACATTAATGTTTTCACCGATCACGCTGATCTGCTGCTTAACTTCTTCATCTTTTGCCGCCTGGAATTTGACGATGTCATCACCGAAAGCGAGAGCTTCGACTGAAAGTTTTGCGACAAATTCTTGAAATTTTTGGTTACGAGCAACGAAGTCAGTTTCAGAATTTACTTCGATGATCGAGGCTTTTTTGCCGAGAATATTTACTGCAACTGCGCCTTCAGAAGTAACGCGTCCGCTTTTTTTTGCGGCAGAAGAAAGACCTTTTTTACGAAGCCAATCAACAGCTTCTTCAATGTTGTCGTTAGTTGCTGCAAGAGCTTTGTTGCAATCAGCGATGCCGCATCCTGTGGTATCGCGTAGTTTTTTAATGAGAGCTAAGTCTGCCATTTTAGTTGATAGTTATTGGTTGGTTGTTCGTTCGTTTGTTTGGACCCCGCAACAAGTGCGGGGCGACAGACTTGAAATAATTATCCCAGAAGTGTTACCCCGCAGTTGTTGCGGGGTCCATTCTTAAATTATTTTTTTGCTGCTGGTTTTTTTGCTGCTGGTTTTTTGGTAAATACTTTTACGTCAGATTTTTCTGCAGGTTTTTCAGATTTTTTTTCTGAGAATTTTCTTTCTGGCTTTCTCTCAGGTCTGTCTTCTTTTTTAAATTCTTTTCTTGCTGGCTTTCTTTCTTCAAATTTCGCTGGAGCAGCTGGTCTCTTGAGTTCAGCGATATTGACATCTTCTAACTTGCTGATGTCGATACCAGATTGAACCATGTTTGCTTTGATTCCAGCGATTGCCGCGTCAGAGATTAAACGACAGTAAAGTTTGATCGATTTTGCGGAATCATCATTTCCTGGAATTGGAAAAGTAACGCCATCTGGATTACAGTTAGAGTCAAGAATAGCCATGATCGGAATGCCGAGCTTAGTGGCTTCAGCAAAAGCAAGTGACTCTTTGTGAGTATCAATGAGGAAAACCAAATCAGGGTATCCACCCATGTTTTTGATGCCGCCCAAAGTTTGTTCGAGTTTTGTTCTTTGTCTTTCAAGAACGAGTTTTTCTTTTTTATTGTAGCCAAGCTCAACGTCAGAAAGTTGATCTTCGATTTTTTTCAAAGCTTTGATCGATTGAGAAACTGTTTTCCAGTTAGTCAACATGCCACCCAACCAGCGTTGATTGACGTAATATTGTCCGCATCTTTTTGCAGCTTCAGCAACGGGCTCAACGCCTTGTTTCTTTGTGGCAACGAAAAGAATACGACCGTTATTTTTAGCGATTTCTTTAACTGTTTTTAGAGCGTTGTGAAGAAGAGCTGCGGTCTTGTTTAGATCGATAATCGTGATTCCGTTGCGGCTGCCGAAAATGTATTTTTCCATTTTTGGATTACGACGCATGGTCTTGTGACCGAAGTGAACACCTGCTTCGAGGAGTTGACGAATAGTAAAGTTTGGAAGTTCTGTAGACATGTTTTGATTTGGTTATTTACCAAATAGCAGTAAACCAGTCCAAATTTTACTTTGGGCTTGGCACCAGACGCGCCGCTATTTGTGACAGTTAAAAGGATAAACATTTGAGAAGATCAAACGCGGGCGCGCCTTCTAAAAGGCGAAAAAAAAGATGCAAGTTCGCTAGTTGAGATCTCCTTTTAGCTCATTATTCATGACTACCCAACTCTCCCTTAGATTTCCCTATCCATCTTGAGTAATGACTAAAATTCTAATGACGGATCTAGGTTGAAAATGTAGTGCTATTGGATTTTAAACTGACAAAAGCCTGACTTTTTGAAGTCGATTTTAGTCAGATAAAAATTATCGATGGCTGATCCATTGCTCGAGTGGATAATAATATAGTGCTCCCCATTTTTCAGACCACCCCCCTCAATTCCTAATTAGACTTTTTACCTAAAAAATTATTATTTTCTAATAACAATTTTACGGAGAAAAACATGTCGAATCAGTCAAAGCATTTCAAAAAACACAGCTCAGATTTTAAGCTCAAAATAGTTCTAAAATATCTCTCAGAGAAGTTCACAATCACCGAAATCTGTGTGGAGTTCGGTATCTCAAAAGCAACATTACACAATTGGGTGATGCAGTTCAAAGCATGCAGTAGCGCGGTGTTTAACGTCAATAAAGCTTGCGACAAAAACAAAGAAAAGCAGCAAAAAGAAATCACAAATCTCTGCGCCAAGATAGGAGAATTAACCGTTGAGCGCGATTTCTTAAAGAAAGTATTGGATGCTTAGGCTCTGACCTTCGAAGAAAAAATCTCGATAAAAATCACCACATTTTAAGCATCCGCAAACAGTGTGAGCTTTTGCAGGTAAATCGTTCAGGACTTTATTATCAAAGGCGCTTGCAGCTCTCAACCCTTGAATTCAACACCTCTTTAGCAAACGAGATTTCTGATCTGTGGTCAAAATATTCATTTCTCGGCTACCGAAAAATCACGGCGATTTTAACCCAGATCCGTCATTAGAATCACGCCATTATCTCTACTAACCCTTAATTCTATTAGCCTCGTTCTCTGCTCCACTCCGTCAGCGTATGCATGCTACG
Source organism: Rhizobium sp. Q54 (assembly GCA_945871805.1). Taxonomy (GTDB): domain Bacteria; phylum Pseudomonadota; class Alphaproteobacteria; order Rickettsiales; family UBA1997; genus UBA2645. Next base: position 13,071 of record CAMBXE010000030.1, read on the forward strand.
CTTCCGGTGCGGTGCTCGTCCGAGACTAATAGAATTAAGGCTTAGCGAGATACTGTCGCAATTCTAATGACGGATCTGGGTTTAAGAGTAGAAAAAGGCTGTAAAATCAATTGTAAGAAGGTTTTACGTTTAATGAGAGAATTGGATTTGCAGGCAATTTACGCCAAACCCAGAACCGCAATCATTAACAAGAATCATCAGAAATTTCCCTACCTGCTGCGTGATTTAGAAATTAACCAAGCCAATCAGGTTTGGTCGGTTGACATCACTTAAATCAAAACGCCACGAGGTTTTGTTTACCTTGTGGCGCTGATTGATATTTTTAGCGGGTTTGTAGTTTCTGTAAAATTATCGATTTCTATGGATACGGGGTTTTGTTTGGAGATTCTTGCTAAAGCGCTGAAACAGCAGCGTCCGAAGATTATTAATTCTGATCAAGGAAGTCAGTTTACTTCAGGGGGTCATAATAGCATGATCTAAAAAAAGAAATTATGACTTAAGTTCACACACCATCTTGTAAATAAAAATACCCCAAAATAGGGTGCGCCACCCCTGTGTAACCTTGGCCCCCGCGGCTAAGCAACCATACACAAGATTATATGGAAGTGTGGCCGAGTGGTTGAAGGCAGCAGTCTTGAAAACTGCCGAGCATGCAAGTGTTCCGTGAGTTCGAATCTCACCGCTTCCGCCATAGCCTGTGAGCCCTAGAGCCATAAGGATCCAGAGATTTTCAGATTTTTGCGCATTTCATTGCGAACTCGTCTCCACACCCCCTCCGACCACTGTAGCTCGAAGCGTACCGAAAATAAATTCCATCAAAATAAAATCAGAAATCAGACCCCAGGCAGGTGATATAGTTTGCGAACTTTTGTTGCGCGAAGGTATAGTTAAATTCTTAAAAAATGGAGAAAGTTGGAGATTTTTTCTGTAGATGAAGTCTGTAGAGCCTTGATAGCACTAATCAAAATTCGGTGAACGTGAAACGGAGATTTGGAGATTATTTTTATTCACGATTGTCCTGAACTTTTTCAACCGCTTTTTTTGAGTCACTCACAAACGGGTAACTTATCCACATTGTTTTGGAAGTTGTTTGTTTGGATTAATTCGAGTAACTTTAAGATTTCATCTCAAACAAAATTAAGTAAACTTAATGCCTAAATATAAAGGTCTATCGGTTGTTGAAAGGGTTGATTTAGATTCTGCCGCAGAAATTCGTGATACGCCATTTCCAATTGCCAGCATCTCTAAAAGCTTCTGTGGTGCAGTTTGCGCCTTGATGGCTGTTGATGGTAAATTTGGTAAAAAAGGAATTGATGCAACTTTGCAAGAAGTGTTGGAGAACGCAAAGTTACAGCATCCCGAGCGAGCAGAAAAAATTGATGAATATCGAGAAATGCTTGAGCGTCGTGGTTTTTCTGATGTAAAAATTTCTGAATTACTAACGCATCAAAGCGGTTGCAGAGATGCTGATTATTTGGCTCCATCCAGTTGTAGCGACTTATCACCTTTAGAATTTTTTTCGGATCATTTGGGACGAGGAGGATGTGAGCGTGGCCAATACCGTTATTCAAATGTGGGATACACCTTAATAGAGGAAATTGTTAATCTCGCTTCAGATAAAGGAGGCTATAAACAAGAATTGCAGGAAAGAGTCTTTGCAAAACTTGAACTTACAAATACCGGATTACTAGAAGATTCATCGGATACAAAATCACTTGAAGCAGGCCATCATTTGGGTCGGGCAGTTTTTATTCCTGGTAGCAAAGAAAGTCCGCATAGCGATAAAATTGTTCAAACACATACTGAATTTCCTGCAAATCATACCACTCCTTTGGGCGCAGTTCACGCTTCATGTGGCGGACTTTATTCAAGTGTTAATGATTTGCAGAAATTCTCTGAAGAGTTGGGAAAAATGGTCTTGGGTCAGACAAATTCTCTAACCGATAAACCAGAAGCTGTATCAAAGCTTTATCGTCAACAATTGAGTGATTCTAGACACTATTCGCTGGGAGTTGAATTTGAACAAGGCGCAGAATGTGTGATGAAACATACAGGTTTATTCCCTGGAAATTTTGCTGCGATGGCAGTGCTAATGCCATGCGGTTTTGACCAATTAAGATCGGATACTACAATTGAACTAGGAGCGGATGAGAAGTTGAAGACAAACGTCTTCATGCAAAAATTTGATTATATGGTCTCTTCACTTTTTACGGAAAAAGCAGAAGCGATTCCAGCAGAGATGATAAAAGAATTTGTAAATTCAAGGCTAAGTAAAACAGAAAGAGACAGATTTGCTGATGGGAACCTCTAAAAATCCAAATCCAACCCAATAAATCTTGAGTTCAGAGATTTTTTTGATTTTGAATTCTTAGATTAGAAATTCAATTCAAAAAATCTCATTTTTATCGCCTAATTTGGCAATGATTTTGGTGAGTTTTTGTAATTTTGGGTGTGGTTTTGGTGTTTTAGGTAACTGCAGACGCAGCTATCCTATCACGCTTCAGGAGCTGTCCTAGGCGAATCATGTTGTAGACCAGATT